>CALCNY010000036.1 GCA_937897585.1 uncultured Chitinophagaceae bacterium
ACTAAAGAGAAGAGCTTAGTAAATCAGTTAAGTTTAAGTTGGGGCGTAAAAGCTTTTTATTATGACAAAGAAGAAAGTTTAGATAAAATCATTACAGATCAAATCAAAATTTTGAAAGAAAGAGGTTTTATCAATTCGGGTGATGTCGTAATCAACACAGGAAGCACACCGGTTCATGAACATTTACCGACTAACATCATCAAGATTACTAAAATAGATTAATCGATATTATTTTGTCAATTCAGATTTGTATGCCAGGAGTTCTCTTCTGGCATCATTTTTTATTCGATGTTGTATCAATCTATTCCAGCCTAATAAATTTCCTAATAAGCCATACTCTTGTTTACACAATTGATGTACACTAAATCCATGGCTATATTCTGCAATAAATCCATTCTCAATTTTGAAATAAGCTTTCATATCTTGGCGAATCATTTTTCTGAGGAAATAATCAACTTCAATCTTAACTGTAAAGTAGCCATCGCCTTCATCTTTTATATCATGATAATTTAGGGTGAAGTCCTTTTTGCTGTACCTGCTTTCCCACATCAGAAATACATCTTCTTCATTAAGATATCCATAAAGAGGGTCATAATAAACAATTGATGATTTTGCTAGCGACTTCATTGTATTAAAATCACGTACGCTAAAAGCTTTAAAAAAGGTTTCAATTAATTTAGAATGATCATGCATGTGAATGAATTGTAGATTAAAAATAAAGGATAAAATAATGCGAGAAGGATTATTGAGTAATTTAGCCACAACTTAATTTCATTTCAATGAGAAAATCCATCATCTGCTTATTAGCTATTTCATTTTTTTTCTTTCAAAAGAGTACTGGTCAAAACAACGCTGATTTTGTAAAAGACAATTTTATTAAAATCGACACGATGATAAAAATGAGGGATGGCGTAAGGTTATACACTGTTATTTATGTTCCCAAAGAGACAAATCAAAAATATCCATTCCTTTTAGAAAGAACGCCCTATTCTTGCGGTCCTTACGGTGATACAAGCTATGCAACATCCATTGGCCCTAACCCTAAACTGATGAAAGAGAAATACATTTTTGTTTGTCAGGATGTAAGAGGAAGATACATGAGCGAGGGCGTCAACCTGGAAATGACACCACATATAAAAAACAAAACTAAAAAACAAGTGGATGAAAGCAGTGACACTTATGATACAGTAGACTGGCTTTTGAAAAACATCAAAAACAATAATGGACGCGTGGGCATTTATGGCATTTCTTATCCCGGCTTTTATGCAACGGCAAGTTTGCCAGATGCGCATCCAGCTATCAAAGCCGTTAGCCCACAAGCTCCGGTAACAGATGAATTTGAAGGTGATGACGCCAACCACAATGGTGCCTTTTTCTTGATGGACAATTTTGATTTCATGAATTATTTTGGAGCAGAAAGAACGACACCTGTAAAAGAATATAGCAAATCTGTTTTCAATTATACTACAAAAGACGCTTACTCATTTTTCAATAAATTAGGTACTTTAAAAAACACACAGTCTGCAAAATATTACAACAACAACTGCACAATATGGAACGAGTACTTGCAACACGACACCTATGACGATTATTGGAAGGCAAGAAATATTAGAACACATTTACAAAATATAAAAACACCTACATTGGTTGTAGGTGGATGGTTTGATGCCGAAGATTTATTTGGAGCGTTAAAAACATATCAATCTATAGAATCAGGCGAAACAAACAACAATTGCAAAATTGTAATGGGCCCATGGACGCATGGCGCTTGGGAATCACCGGAATGGAAACAGTATGCATCTCATGATTTCAAATCCAATACCAGTAAGACGTTTCAGGATTCAATAGAAACATCTTTTTTTAATTACTATCTAAAAGACAAAGACAGTTTCAATATTTCAGAAGCAACAATTTTCGAAACAGGTTCGAATAAATGGACACATTATGATCAATGGCCACCTTTGAAAACAAGCAACCTTTTGTATTACCTAAATGAAAAAAACGAACTCACAAAATCTGCTGGGAATAATAATAACGCAGAAGAATACATCAGTGACCCGAGCAAACCCGTTCCTTATACAAGCGGCATTTATGCAAGTCGCAATAATGACTACATGGCCGAAGACCAACGCTTCGCTTATACCAGACCAGATGTATTGTACTACCAGTCAGGCATACTCGAAAAAGACATTACCGTAACAGGCGCAATAACTGCCGACTTGAACGTTAGCATTACTGGTACAGACGCTGATTTCATAGTGAAAATAATTGATGTACTTCCAGACAACGAACCCAATTTCAGAAATGCGCCAAAAGGATTTCAAATGGCTGGCTACCAAAGATTGGTAAGGGCTGAAGTGATGAGAGGTAAATTCAGAAACAGCCTGGAAAAACCAGAAGCATTTATTCCTGAAAAAAACACCACTGTAAAACTAAAGCTGAATGATATTGCCCATACTTTCAAAAAAGGACATCGCATTATGGTTCAGGTTCAAAGTTCTTGGTTCCCTTTGGTTGATAAAAATCCACAACAATTCATGAGGATTTCAGAAGCCAATCCTGAAGATTTTAAGAAGATTTCGGTTAAAATATTTCATAACAGCACTATTAGTTTACCTGTTCTTCAACAACAATAATCAGCAAATGAAAAAAATAATCTTACTTGTTTGTGTTTTATTACAATTGAATATCAATGCTCAAACTCCCGTGAATATTACACCGGAACCAGCAATGACAAAAATTAACCAAGGAGAGTTTTTATTGACAAACCAAACCACAATTATTAATAACAGCAAAACAGAAAATTCAAAAAAATACTTAGCCGATTACTTATTAAAATTCTATAAAATCAACCTATTATCTTCAAATGAAAAAACAAAAAAGGGTAACATTATTGAATTCCAATTCGATGAGAATGATGGGAACAATAACCAATACCAGCTCATTGTAACTGATAACAGGATAAAAATAAAAGGTAATGCTGAAGGCATTTTCAATGGTGTTCAAACATTGATTCAACTCATTCCAATCAACCAAAAAGAATTACGAATTCCGGCATTGGAAATAAATGATGCGCCGAGATTCAGTTACAGAGGCATGCATTTAGATGTGGGCAGACATTTCTTTTCTGTTGATTTCGTTAAAAAATATATCGACTTTCTGGCTTTGCACAAGTTCAATACACTCCATTGGCATTTGACTGAAGATCAAGGCTGGCGTATTGAAATCAAAAAATATCCTTTACTAACACAAACGGGTAGCTGCAGGAATCAAACATTAATAGGTCCGTATGGCACTGGACAATATGACGGGAAAAAATATTGCGGATACTACACTCAGGAGCAGATAAAAGACATCGTAAAATATGCAGCAGCACGATATATCAATATCATTCCGGAAATCGAAATGCCCGGACACAGCATGGCAGCATTAACCTCCTACCCTTTTTTAGGTTGCACCAAAGGACCTTATAAAGTAATGGAAACTTGGGGTGTTTCAGATGATGTGCTTTGTGCAGGCAATGACAGTAGTTTTACTTTTCTTGAAAATGTACTTGATGAAGTGATGCAATTATTCCCATCAAAACTTATTCATATTGGAGGAGATGAATGCCCAAAAGAAAGATGGCGAGCATGTGCATTGTGCCAGAAAAGAATGAAAGAAAATAATTTAAAAAACGAGCATGAATTGCAGAGCTATTTTATTTCCAGAATTGAAAAGTATTTGAACAGTAAAGGAAGGAATATTATTGGCTGGGATGAAATTCTTGAAGGTGGTCTTGCACCCAATGCAACAGTTATGAGTTGGAGAGGCGAAGAAGGTGGTATTGCAGCAGCAAAAAGCAAACACAATGCCATCATGACGCCTGGCACACCTGTTTATTTTGATCATGCTCAAAGTAAAAACGAGGATTCGCTAACCAATGGCGGTTACAATTCATTGAAAATGGTTTACGATTTTGAACCCATTCCAAAAGAACTAAACGATGAAGAAGCAAAATATATTTTAGGTGCACAAGCCAATATGTGGACAGAATACATGGACAATGAAAAAAAAGTAGAATACATGTTATTCCCCAGAATGACGGCATTGTCAGAAGTTTTGTGGAGTCAGAAATCAAATAAAAACTGGCAACATTTTGAAACTAAAATTCCGGGTATTTTTGAAAGATACGATTTCTGGAAAGTAAATTTCAGCAGAGCTTACTATGATATCCAACC
>CALCNY010000037.1 GCA_937897585.1 uncultured Chitinophagaceae bacterium
ATCATGAACAGTAACCACGGTTTTTACATTGGTTTTTTCTATTCCTCTTGGTAATTCATTACTCACACCATGAAAGAGTTCTATTTTTTCATTTACAATTTCATTCACCATCAAACGACTACGCCAAAACGATGGGAATGATTTACCCAGGAAAGTTAGTGGGAAATAGCTTTTTGTATTTTTGAAATCATGGTCATTAAATAACTTGGTCTTTTTAGGAGCAAAAAGGTTGTATTCATTTAATGGAAATTGATTGGTTAGAATAGCAATCAGAGAACGAATGTAGTTCCCGAGTCCGGTTTTATTCTCATATGCTCTTTTGCCATCAAAACCAATTCTCATCTTTTTGTGTTTAGTTAGTCATCATTTCTAAATTCTATTTCATCTTCAAACAATAAAATTAAGTCTT
Organism: uncultured Chitinophagaceae bacterium; assembly: GCA_937897585.1. GTDB lineage: Bacteria > Bacteroidota > Bacteroidia > Chitinophagales > Chitinophagaceae > Ferruginibacter. Next base: position 410 of record CALCNY010000037.1, read on the forward strand.
CTGATAAACATTTAAGAAAGCAAATCTAGACTTTCTAAAAATGGCTATTAAAATATTTATTGAGCTGAATTTATTCGATAGTGTTCATTAATTTTATTTGTTTTGTATCTTGCTCACTTTGAAAATTACTTATTTCAAAACTACACAAATCTTTATAAAATGGAATTTCAATCACTCATCAAAGATGCTTGGGCAAACAGAGAATTATTAAAAGAGTCAATTTACACTGATGCAATAAAAGATATAATCGAAGAAATAGATAAAGGAAGATTAAGAACTGCGGAACCAGATGGAGATAATTGGAAAGTAAATGAATGGGTTAAACAAGCCATCCTTATGTACTTTGCTATACAGCCAATGGAAACGCATCATTTACCTCCATTTGAGTTTTATGATAAAATGAAATTGAAATCCAATTACAAAGAATTGGGTGTTCGTGCAGTGCCACATGCCGTTGCACGTTACGGTGCGTTCCTTGCTAAAAATGTAGTTTTAATGCCTTCATATGTAAACATTGGCGCTTACGTTGATGAAGGTACAATGGTGGATACATGGGCAACTGTGGGTAGCTGTGCTCAAATCGGAAAGCATGTCCATCTAAGCGGTGGCGTTGGAATTGGTGGTGTTCTTGAACCTTTACAAGCTAGTCCTGTGATTATAGAAGATGGTTGTTTTATTGGCAGCAGATGTATCATAGTAGAAGGTGTTAGAGTTGGTAAAGAAGCTGTATTGGGTGCGAATGTTGTATTAACTCAATCTACAAAAATTATTGACGTGAGCGGAGAGGAGCCGATTGAAATGAAAGGTTATGTTCCTGAAAGAAGTGTAGTAATTCCTGGAAGTTATAATAAGAAATTTCCTGCTGGCGAGTACAATGTAAGTTGCGCCTTAATCATAGGCAAAAGAAAACCTAGCACAGATTTGAAAACAAGTTTGAACGATGCGCTCAGAGATTTTAATGTAGCCGTTTAAAAAAAGTTATAAAACTAAAAAAGCCATACATTTTTGTATGGCTTTTTTATTCGACAAAATTTATTGAATTAGAATGTAGTTGTTCCGTTTGCTTGATACGTATAACGGAATGTATAATACAGAATTGTTGGTGCAGGCGGGTTGCCAACCAATCCGCCATAAGTAACAGACAACAATTCCATCTTTGCATAATGAGTACCATCAGCAGTTTTAAATATAAAAACTTTTCCAGCTTTTGGAGTAAATGCATGTGTAGTTGGGTTGTAGTCATACCAGCTAACATCTTTGATTGCTCTTGTTGACGCTGTGGTGTCGTATGCATATCCACTCGTTGGTGCTGTTGCAGTAGCATCAAATGTTCCATCTTGTAAAATAGCACCTGCATTACCTGGACCGCCTGCATGACTGTTTACGATGAAATTGGTAAACCGGATTCCAAAATCCCAATTAGCGCTAGCAGAATCTGTATTTGCTACTACACTTGAATCACTGAATCTGAATAGTGTGAAATTGTCGGTACCCATTGGATCAAATGCTACACTGATTGTTTTGGTTCCGGTTACAATTGTTGGAACTACAACAGGTGTTTCTTTTTGACAAGCAGAAAATGTTACGGCAGCAACTGCACATAAAAACAAAACTTTTTTCATAATTGATTTTTTAGTGTTTATTAAATAGATGATTAAATGAGTAATTGACATTGATAAAATATATTCTTCCTGAAACATCAGGCATCTGAATTGGGTTAGTGTAATTCAAAATATTATCTATTCCTAATTGAATACCTAAATTCTTTTTGATATATTTTTCTGTAGCAAATTTTAAAATCCAGAATCCTTTTACCATTTCTCTGTTGTCATCGATAATGTTATTTCCATTTACATCACTATAGCCATATTTCCCTCTGTAAATAGCACGTAAGAAGATATTGGTGTTTTTGTTTTCCCACAACAACTTACAATTAAAGGTGTTTTTAGAGCGATTACTCAAACCGAAATATTCTGATTTAGAAACAGTAGTTGTTTGAAAAGTAACTGGGTCTCTTTTATATAATTTCCCTTCTTTTATTTGCTGAATTATTTTTTTGTCTTTGGCTTCTAGATATTGATAACCTATTGAAAACTGCAATGATTTTGACAATTTAAGTTTTGAATCTATTTCTGCTCCTTGTGTGAATATGCTATTGATATTTTGATAGCTATAAATACTTCTTGAATTTGTTTTTTTGAAGGGCAGTAAATACACATCAATAAGGTTGTTGATGTCATTTCTAAAAATACCTATTTCCGTGGAGAAGTTTGATTGGTTGTATTTGGCACCAATATGAGTGCCGAAAGATTTTTCAGGAAGTAATGGTCTTGTTTGTAAATATGGACTAATGTTTGCACCGGCTTCAAGTTCTCCTTGTTGTTGTAAGGTTTGTAATGCAGATGATAATATTTGATTGCCGATTAATGAATATCCAATTTGGCTATTATAAAAATTCAGGTACATATGCCTGAAGTCAGGAGCTTTGAAGCCATAACCTGCCGATGCAGTGAATTTCCATTTGCTATTGGCTTTGTAGGCAAATGCAATTCTTGGACTTACATTCCAGTCATAGTCTGTTCTTTTGTCTGCTCTGGCACCTGCAATGAGGGTAATTTTATGTTGAAGCATGAACCACTCATTTTGGAAGAAAGAATAAGTGGTCAATAAACTCTGTTTCCCTGAATATCTGGATGCGTCTATGTTTTCAAAGTATGTTCCTATTCCTCCAATTAACTTTAATTTTTCAGAATTATGTTCGATTTGAATCTCAGGTTTAATTATGTTTTGTATAAAACTAGTTTCATCAAATCGCATATCTGTTGATGCTAGATTGGCAAAAGACTTATTGGAATAGTTATCGTAAAAGGTCCTGAGAAATAGATTTGTTTTTGGTGATGTTCTTAGTTTAAACTGAACAAACGCTGTATTGTCTTTTTCTGTCGTATATCCTTTCACGATTGCAGGTGCAGATTGCCAGTTTATCATATAGTTACAATCTTGCTTTGAATCGAATTTTCTTAAAGACAATAACAATTCAGCTTTCTGACTCAATTGATGAGTTAATTTTAAGTTGGAGTTCCAGTCTCTTGAAGGGTCAATTGTTTTTCCGTAAATATTGGGATCTAAATCATATCCACCAGTTGAATATCTGTTCAAAAAAAACTGTACACCTGTTTTTTGAATTTGATTGGCATAAGAAACCGTTTCAGAGAATGTGTTGTTGTTTTCAGCATGAAATTGAATTCCAATTTTCTCTGAAACGGGCAAATCTGTAATAATGTTTATAACACCTGCAAGAGCTTCACTTCCATACAAACATGAAGAAGGTCCTTTCACAACTTCGATTTGTTTGATATTTCCGGTTGCAATTCTTCCAAGTTTTAATATTCCAGCATTTCTTCCAACAAGTGGTTCTCCATCAATTAATACAGCAGTGTACGCCGGATCAAGTCCGAGCATTTGTATACCTTGCCCAAATGGATTTGGATATCCATTTAATGAAGTGGCAAGGTTGCTATTTACAATAGTAACTCCGGTAAGTTCTTGTAAGATGTTTTGCAATTTTAAAGATCCTGTTTGTTCTATATATTTTTTTGAAACAATTTTGGTAGGTACAGCTACATTGCCTAACTGTGTTGCCGTTCTAGTAGAAGTGACAACAATTTCAGAAAGCGTATCATTATCAAAACCAACTTTTTTCTTTTGTGAAAAAGCAGATGTACAAGCAGATAAAACTATTAATAAAATGATAATGCGCTTCATGATAATTTCGACGCAAATATCTATCCATGAATGCAGAGAAATATCATGGAAATGTCATTAAAACCAAGATTATAAATTATGACATAACGATGACAAAGGGAGCGTTTTGATTAAAAAAAAGCTGCCTCTTTTTGAGACAGCTTTCTAGAAAAATTTCAACAGAATTATCCGTTAACTCTTACATTATTTCCAGTAACAGTAACCGTATATTGTTTTAATGCAGTTGAAGCTGGGCCGCCCGTTACACCACCGGTTGTATTAAAAGTAGCGCCATGTCTTGGGCAATAAAATCTGTTGTTATTGCTTTGATATTGTACAGTAGCACCTTCGTGTGTACATGACTGAGAGACTGCGATAATTGATCCAGATGTAGTTTTTGCTACAATTACTCCGTTAACATAAACATACCCACCTGCTGTGCCTAAAGCAACATAAGCAGGATTGGTAATATCAATTGTGAAATCCACTGTTGGTCCAGACGGGCTTTCATTTTTACATCCACCTAAACAAGCTGTCAATGCAATTGAAGCTGCTGAAAATCCGAGTGCTGAAAGAAATTCTTTTCTGTCCATGGTTTAGTTTTTAGAAGTGTGTAATTCTTTTTTCTTAGATACAGTAAATACTCTTGATAAGTTAAATCCAAATCTAATTTCACCTTTACCCCATTTGTTTGAAGTATTGGTGATAAATGCTTTCTCATTCATACCTGTTGAGTTAGAGAAATGCAATTGGAATACGTGGCCACCAGTTTCGATATCAAAACCAACAGAAAGTGGGTTTACATAATTATCAATTTGAAGTGGACCACTATAACTGTTATCATCATCACCTCCAAAGAATAAGTTTTTACTTAAATTTTTAAGTACGTAATGATAATCTACTACGAATGCAGTTCTTTTTGAAATTTTAATTCTAGCTCCTGTTCCAACAGCGAAAACATCGTTTAAATCATATTGTGTAGGTACAATATTTAAATGAACATGAGTAGGAGAAATTTGCCAACTAAATGCTTCTGTAAATTTTCTGCCTATAATTACCTGATTGTAATAGGCCAGTCTGCTACTGAAATAATTTGTTCTATCGGGGTTCGCCCAAGGGGTACTATTTAATGTCATGCCTGTTACAAGTACAACTGAAACAGGAGAGTGGTGCTTACCTCCAACAGATTGATGAACAACTCTGTATTTGATAAACCCATCATATTCTTTTCCGACATTGCTTCTGCCTATTCCTACAGTGAGTCAACCTAAAAAAGAAGTCGCCTAACCTCGACTTGATTTTAATGCGCGGGTTTTTCAAAGCGTCTCATGGAGGCTTTGAAAAACCTTCTCATCAGCCGATACAACGCCCAACCTGTCAACATACCGGCTCCCGCATAGGCAAACCCTTCTATAGTCAGATTCAGTCCAGGAGAAAAGGAACC
>CALCNY010000038.1 GCA_937897585.1 uncultured Chitinophagaceae bacterium
GTATCAATTTTGTGCCATTAATAATTATTAAAATTGAAAGAAATAATATAAGCAGTGTTATTTATCTTAACCACGAATTCACGAATTGCTTTCATCAAAATATTTTATTAAAAAATCTTCATTACTTATGTCTACAATGATAACCAAAAACTCATTTTTATTTTTTGCATTAATAAATTTGATTGTTTTTAAATCAACTGCTCAACAATCAAACACAGCTACATTTTCAAATGAAAATACCATTCCGGCAAGAGTCGTTCAATCTGTTGAAGGCGAGCCTGCATTTGCATGTGTAAAGTATCAGTTTACGCATGTCTACGATACTTTACAACCTAATTCTCCTGACGTAAAAGAAATGTCACTTTTCATCAGTAAAAATTCTAGCAAATATGTTGAGGATCGAATTTATAACAGTGCAACTCCGATTGCTACTGTAGCAACCAACAGTGAATATTCAGAGTTGGCAGAACAATTGAGTTCGCTTAACAATCAGTCGTTAGGTATTTATAAAAAACACAACAGCTCGAATTTATCAATTGTAGACATATTTAAAGAAAACATATCATTAGTTGACGAAGAGATATCTCCTATAAATTGGAAGATAACTACTATCAATAAAGAAATTAAAGGGTTGAAATGTCAAAAAGCCATTGGAGAATGTAAAGGAAGAACTTACGAAGCCTGGTTTTGTAGAGATTACCCATATAGCACCGGTCCCTGGAAATTAAGTGGATTGCCCGGATTAATCATTGAGGCTTCTGATAGCAAAAATCAGGTTGTTTTTAGTTTTGTTGGCTACGAAAAATTATCATCCAATGCTGTCGATGTATCAGTCCCTCAAAAAATAAATAAAACAACGCTAACTGATTATAAAAAGTTTATCGCTTCACTTGTAGTGTATCAGGCTGGCGATAAAAAATTCAAAGTGGCAGATGACGGAACCGGAGATCCGATGCTTTCAAATTTTGGAGGTCAGTTTAAAAAAGTAGTTATCAATAATCCGGTTGAATTGAAATGATATAAGATTGAATAATTGTTGACAACGATTATTTATAACAACAAATAAAAAAGTAACAGGTTTGTGCTATCAGGGCATAATCTTGTTACTTTTTTATTTTCAATAATAATTCAATTTTACATTTATGGAAACGTTTGAGAAAATAAATGAATTCCACCCCATTATCACAACCAATAAAGTAGCAAGTAAAACAAGCATAAATTTTATTTTAAAACGATCTATGTTAAATGATTAAAATCATTTTAAAAAGAAAGCAATCAAATCATTAAATTAAAACTTTAAAATGATAATTGTAATTATCATTTTCTTATCTGTTTTTTTAAGTAAACAATTCAAACCTATAATTTTATTCCCCAGAATAATTCACCATTCACTCAATCCCATATTTATCTCTAAGGCATTTTACATATTTCAAACCAACAAACGAAAAACAAGGTTTGATTTTATATTATCTTCATAAAGTTTTATAGCTTTTATTCAATAAAAAAGCAACAAATTTGACTTTAATATTATCTTGTATCTTGGAAAGCATACTCCATTAAAATAAATCTTATGCATAAAATAATCCTATTTTTTCTCTCTGTCATAATATTGGCTGGATGTACCAGAGTGGAGAATAAGCAGGTCGTTACCTGGGTGCCCTTGTATATATCGGCATCTGAGTACAGTCAAATCAGCTCGCAGCCACCTACTGCCATAGTCAACGGAGGCAAAATCGCTTTATTCAACAACAAATTGTTCATGGTGGAGCAAGGCCAAGGAATTCATGTGGTTAATTATACCAATCCTGCACTGCCTGTAAAGGAAAGATTTATCAAGGTACCCGGTTGTTATGAAGTGTCTATGAAAAATGGTTACCTGATTGCCAATAATGGACCAGACCTTATTTCATTGGACATCAGTAATGCAGATAGTGTGGTGGTAGTAAATCGCCTCACTAATGTTTTCAAATCCTTACAGGAATCGAATAGTATACCTCCAAACGCGGTCTCCGGCGACTATTTTGAATGTGTTGATATATCCAAAGGCATTATTAGCAAATGGATTCAAAAACTTACAGACCAACCAAAATGTAAATTGCCTTAATCGGTAAACACAAAATTAAACTCATGAAAAAGTCAATATTCCCCATACTTGCATTATTTATAATCTTCCAATCTGTTTCATGCAGCAAGGAAGATACTGCCGCTAAAAGTGGCTCCACAAAGAATGGATCACTTTCTAGGGTGATTTCAATTGGAAACTATATTTATGCAGTTGATGACAACCATTTAATTACCATCAATGCAGGCGACCCTGCCAATTTATCCATAGAGAATAACATCAGCTTGGGTGCCAACATTCAAACCATATATCATCATAATGGAAGTTTATTCATCGGATCAGCTACCCAAATGTATGTCTATAACATTCAGAACAATCCTGCTGCACCAAGTCTGACAAGCTCTTATACTTACCCGGTACTCATTGAACCAAGAGACCCAATTCTTGCATTAGATAGTGTTATTTATTCAACGAGTACGAGCACAGTCAGTTCGGGAGTTTTCAGAGTGTTTGACAGCAGAGATCTTACCAACCCTGTTCTGCTTGAGGAGAACTCGTTACAAACACCCAGAGGCATGGATGTGTCCGGAAATTATCTTTATTTGTGCAACGGACTTTACGGTATATCAATTTATTCCATTACAGATCCTTTCCATCCGACACTGGAGTCCATCATAGATGAAAACAATATCCTCGCCAATGGAGAAATGGGTACTAATGATTATTATGATGTTATTGCAGAGAATGGACAATTGTTCTGCTACACCAAAGGAGCATTGCTCAATTACAATATTAGTCAACCTGGACTTCCAGTATATTTGAATAAGATACAATGATTTCATTGAAGCAACGACTACTCGCGCTGTCATTTATATTAGGTATTCTCCACTGCAGCCATCAACGTACATGGGCGCAATCTGACAGTAGTTATAAAGGACTATGGACCATTGATGCACAACCATTGGCGCTACTAGATCCTCGAGTTGGCGGTATTAAAGCTGGGGCAGAATATGCCTTTGCAGAAAAACTAGCAATTCATTCTGATTTGTGCTTCAGATTCATTCCTAACAGGTCGTCATTCTTAACACTAAGCGCCGGAGAAAAGGACGCTATATATGGCTTTCAAATTCAACCTTCTTTGAAATTGTATTTAGGAAAAAAATATCAACATAAAATTCTGTATGAGAAACAATTCAGGAATTCCATTGAGTTCAAGGCCGGATATGCCAGGTATTATAATGATGTGGAAAACTGGTTTGGCCTAATAGATGGTCTGGGTAATCGATATGAGAAATTACTTGGCTACACTAGACGTCAGAATAATTTCGATTTTTCAATCCTGTTCAACACACGCTTGTATTTCAATAACGAAAATAATATGGGCATGGAGTTTTTCTTTGGAGTGGGAGCAAGGGTCAAGTCATTCAAATACACAAAATTCAGTACGGAACTCGATATGCAAACGATTGCCTCAGCGGATCAGAGAAAAAGTCTGGGGCTGAATCAGGATGGAACCTACCCTCTTATACCGATGGGATTCAAGTTTTTTTTCATTATAGACTAACCAACCAACAAAAATTCAATCAGCTTATACATCTCATATTCACGCACAATCATAATTTTCGAAGAAATGAATATGTCATTATTTTAAGTATCGTTCCCATGATACACAAATGTTTTGTAACTTAATAGATTGATTTATTTTTACTCCCTTAAAAAATACTAGATGAAATCAACTAAAATTATTTATTGGATAACAACGGGCATTATTTGTTTATTCTCTTTGGGAGCCATTCAAATGAATTCTAAAATGGCTATTGAAGGTTCAAATCATTTATTGATTCCAAGATATCTTGCGCTTGAGGTGAGCATTGGACAGTTGATTGGACTTGTATTATTGATAGTTCCTGCCATTCCAAAACGCTTTAAGGAGTGGGCTTATGTAGGATATGGGATAATGTATTTAACTGCATTTAATGCGCATTTGTCTGTGGGTGATGCAATAGCTCCATTTGGAGTAATGTCGCTGGTATTCTTTGCATTATTGGTTTGCTCTTATGTTTGTTTTCATAAATTACATCCGGAGCGTAAATAATAAAACCAAATGGTCAATACCAATTTCACCGACTTTCCAATTCTATACACAGAAAGATTAATTCTTAAAGAAATTACTGATAAAGACGCTCCTGTTTTATTTGAAATGAGGCGCGATCCGGAAATCATGAAATATATAGGACGCCCAATTCCAAAATCAATTGATGACATCTATGAGTTGATTCAGAAAATGGAAATGATGAAATCAAAAGGAGAAGGTATTTCATGGGGTATATTTAAAAAAGAAAATCCAGATTTGAAAATTGGAAATATTGGTCTGTACAGGATTATCGCAGAACATTACAGAGCGGAAGTTGGTTATATGCTTAATACCGGCAATTATCAACAAGGAATAATGTTTGAAGCCATTCAAAAAGTAATTGAATATGGCTTTAAAGAAATGAATCTCCATAGTATTGAAGCCAATATCAATCCTGAAAACACAGCCTCTCGAAAATTATTGGAAAAAGCGGGTTTCGTAAGAGAAGCGTACTTTAAAGAGAATTTTTATTTCAATGGCAAGTTTACTGATTCGGAGATTTATTCGTTGTTGAATGGAGCTGGATAGAGCTAGATAAGCCTAGTCGGATAAAAGACAATTTTCGATTGTTAATTTACACATCACCCACCACCGGATAATAAATCTCTCCCCAGTCTTCATTTCTGTTTTCAATCATGATGTCGATAATGATGGGAATGAAAAGCTTTAAAATGTTGACAGCATCTTTTACTTGAGCACGATTTACTTTGCTTTTATAGGTGGCGCCTCCATGCATGATTTGATTGCGAAGCATATACAACCTGTCGAGTACAACTTCAATAAGTTTTGCTACCTCAAATTTTGAAAGGTACTTTTGAGCATCTTCATTTGATTTTTCAAAGTGCTTTTTCCAGTTTACATTTTCACCGCGTTGGGCTTCCCAAAATGGTTTATAAATAAATTGGTTATCGATAATTAATCTTACCGGTCCGGAGAATTTATGCCAAAGTAAATTGTAAAATCTTTTTTCATGATCATGACTCACCAATTTAGAAATGAAGTCATTGAATTGTTTTCTTTCTGTCAACTCGTTTTCTGATTTTTCATCAATAGCATAACAGGCATTATAGGAAATCCAAAGAGATAAGAATTGTAAATCATAATTACCCATATTTTCTTCCGCACATTTCAGCCAACTAATGGCACGATGTAATCTTACGGCAAGAGCTTCTGGTATTTCTTTATGTTTTTTGAGTTTTAGTTTTAAATCAGCAGCAGACATGAATGAATTTATTAATTACACCCAAGATAAATTTCTTTGTTGAAGAAACGAAAACGAGGTAAATTAATTTGATTACAATTTCAATTTCTCAAAAAAATATTCCTCACTTACTTCTTTTACCTCACCGGGTTTTATATCTCCGAGTTCAATATCTTCTATAGAAATTCTGATTAACCGCAAGCATTTGTGTTTAACAGCTGCAACCATTTTTCTTACCTGATGAAATTTACCTTCTGTTAATGTAATCGTTATCCAAGAGTTGGTAACGTTTTCGTGTAGGGGCTTTGTTGATAAATCTTGAATATAGGCAGGCTTGTTTACCAGTTTAACTTCGCAAGGCGTTGTGATAAACTTTTTGCCTTCGGGAGCGCTTATGGCAATTCCGTTAGCCAGTTTTAAAATTGTTTCCGGTTGTATTTGATTAATAACTTGAACGAGATAAGTTCTGTTATGAGGTTGCTCGCCATGAAATAATAACCTAGTGACTTTAGTATTTGTGGTTAATAATAATAAGCCTTCTGAATTTTTATCTAATCGGCCAATGGCATGTGTGCCTTCAGGAAAATCAAAATCAATATCACCGATAAGTGGAACATCATGTGAACTTACAAATTGCGACACCATATTGATGGGCTTGTTCAAAAGAAAATATCGGTGTGCTTTCATGCAGATAAATTACTGATTATTTTAAAAGAAGATAATTACAGTTTCGGATAATAGAAGTTGTTTCTTTAATAATGTTTATCAACGACTAGATTCAAATAGCTGTGAATATTTTGCTGCTTCTGCTTGATTTCCTAAAGCATTGTATGAATCCTTGATAATTCCCAGCGCCCTTTTAGATCTGGGTTGTAATTCGATTGCTTTTTTAGCATAGGTGATAGCATCGTTGTATTTTTTCTGAATAAAGTAAGTAGCTCCAATGCTTTCAAGTATCATAATAGAATTGTTATCAATCGCATAACCTTTTTGCAAATAGAACAAAGCACTGTCAAGCTGAGATTTGCTTATTAATAAAGAGCTGAGATTATTAATTGCATAAAGGTTTTTGTCATCAAACGCCAAACTTTGACGATAAAATAAAATTGCAGAATCTACCTCTGCTTTGTTTTGATAATTGATACCGATATATAAATAAATGGCACTGATATTGGCTTTACTGTTTTTTGCACCAGGATCAAGTTTGTAAGCCATCTCAAAATAATATTTCGCACTATCCAGATTTCCTTTAGAATTATAAATAACGCCAAGGTTGTTAATGGCGGGAATCGAAGTAGCATCGGCATCAATAGTACGACGATATCTTTCGATGGCTTTAGCCGTATCTTTTAACTGAACATAACACAAACCACTGTTGTATAAAGCTTGGGGATAAGTAGGATAAATGTCCAATGTTTTATTGAATTCTTCAATAGCATTTGTGATAAATTTTTCTGACTCCAATTTGTCTTGTGTTTCGGAGGAACTATTCATGTACATGCTGCCCAAATAATAATGCGAACGAGCGCTTTTAGGTGATTGTTTCACAGCTTTCTCAAAAAGAGAAATATTGTCTTTCCAATCTTGGGTTCTTGAATAACTCAAAACGCCAAAAATCAATATCAGAAAAGCAATGCTGCCTATGAAAGTATTTTTTGATGTAAGAGAAAGCGTATTCAAGTCAAGATGCAATAGCATCGAAAGTAACCATGGAATTAAAATACAAATAGCTAGAGAAGAAACAAAAAGAAATCGCTCTCCAATGGTCGCACCATTTATAAAAAAAAGATTATTTGTAGGTGCGGTGGTAATGAAAAAAAACAAAATGCAAAAACTAATAAGACTTTTCTTTTTGAAAAAAACAAGAGACGTTACTAACAATAACGCATAAGTGATAAGTCCAGATATGGCATAAAAATTATTCCATCCCACCAATGAAACTTGATTGTAAGAATAATCACAATTCAAAGGCCATGGCCATAACATGAGACGCAGGTAATAAAAAAGAATTTCACTTTTAGTAGCGGTAAGTTCTGAAAAAGATTGGGCTCCGTATAATACATTGTCTATAATCTTTCCGGTAGAAGGAGCGCCCCAAGCACCATTTGCATTATATCTCATTCCTAAAAAAATGATAACAGGCAATAACAGCGCAAGAAATTTGATTAAAGATTCCTTTATCGTTTCATTACGAATCATATATAGGCTCAATGGAATAATAACCAAAAAGGAGATGGCGCTTTCTTTGCTCAACAAAGCCAAAAACAAAAAGAGTATCCCAGGAATAAACTCAGACAATTTTTTATTTTCGCTTATATCCAAGAAGCTGTTCCAAGCCATAAATCCAAATAATGCTGCTAAAAGTTCGTCTGAACTTTTTACACTGGCGACCACTTCAGTATGCAGTGGATGAACCACAAACAGCAAGCATATAAATCCAATAACATAAGGATGTAAACTAGAAAATAGTCGGGTTAGTAATTTATGCAAAACCAAAATGACCAATAAATATAACAACACACACAAGAAATGTGCAGCTATTGGTGAATTGTCAAAAAGCGTTTTTTGAAGTGCAAAAAAACTAAGTGTAAGAGGTCGGTAAGGCTGAGAACCTAGTGTTCCGTCGTATTCCATCATACTTCCTTTCGAAAAAAAATCTCCAACATTAGAAATCCCTTCTTGTACAGACTTGTGTTTTAAATAAAAAATATCATCGTCAAGCGTAAAAGAAAATTTTATTGAATTTCCGAAAACCAATAAAACGGTAATAATAAGAAAGAGTCGAATAAATTTTATAGATATCTGATTGTTTTCAGTTGGGCGCTGTAGCGTAATTGATGTTT
>CALCNY010000039.1 GCA_937897585.1 uncultured Chitinophagaceae bacterium
AATCAATTATATAAGCGTATTTCAATGAATCAATATTTCTAAGCGCATTTAATATTTTTTTTTGGACAGCATTGAAACCCCTTTTTTTCGTAACCTCAATGATAATGATTGGATTGTTCCAACTTTTTCCATCTTCTACAATTACTATATCTGGGATAATATGTTTGTTGATAATTTTTGAGTTTTTCACCACAACTTCCGGAGCAACAAAGTAATCATAGTCCCATCCTTTTTCCTGCAGGTGTAATCTGGTATGAAAGATGATATTTGAAATAAGTATTTGATGGGTGACATCATTCTTAACGGAGATAGTTGCCATTTTTTCTAATTTTTGAAGCTAAATTTTTGTTTCAATTTGATAATTTGATAATGCGCCAACATCAACAAATCAACTAATCACCAAATTATTTGACCACTTCCTCAATCACCTTCCCCACACAACCATTCGGCATTTGAATATCCAATAAAGCAGCCAATGTTGGAGCAATGTCTGTCATGTGTACTTCTTTATGTGAGCGACCTGATTTAATATTTTGTCCGAACCAAACCAATGGAATATGCGCATCATAAGGATTCCACAAACCATGTGTGGTGCCAGTTTTTCCTCCATCCAAAAAACCTGGGTTAGGAATGAACATCACATCACCACTGCGTTTGGGATAATAACTGTTTTTAACCATTTCTATCATCACTGAAGGCAATGTTGAGGTAGAAACTTTTTCAATATCAAAAGCATGACTAATAAATGATTTTTTTTCCAAAATACTAACCAAGATATTTTTAAAAATTTCCTTTCCCATGGTATTGACTTTGAAAAGTTCACCATTATCGTTAAGATAAATTTGCGAGTTTTCGATGGCCATAACTTGTGTAACCTCTGCACCAATTGATTTCAACGTGTCATTCAAAGATTTTATCAAGTCTTTGTTATCAAAGTTTCCAGCAGGAATTTTATGCTCATTTAAAAATTCAGGATTGTGTGCAACACCATGATCTGCTGTTAGAAAAAACAAATAATTACCAGCACCAATTGTTTTGTCGAGATAATTTAAAAACTCAGTGATGTCATTGTCTAGTCTGAGGTAAGTATCTTCAATTTCAACAGAATTAGGACCAAAAACATGGCCGATATAATCAGTAGAAGAAAGACTAACAGCCAGAAAATCGGTAACTGTTCCTTTTCCCAATTGTTCATTTTCGATGGCTGATTCAGCAAACTTTAATGTATAGGTATTTCCAAAAGGTGTGTATCGGAAGGCCTTGTATTTTTTATCATTCAAAGCATTCAATATGTAAGGAAAATTATTCTGATTGATGCCAGGAATTTTGCCCTCGTAATTTTCTTTGTCATCTGTACTCAAATCATAGTCTTTAATGGGCATGATCACATTCCATCCTTTTGCCAACAATGAATCAGGCATCTTTTTATCGTTGAAATTATTTACCCATGTAGGAAGTGATTCCATGTAATAAGAACTGCTAATCCACTTACCTTCTTTGTCATCAAACCAATAAGCAGCATTGGCGGTATGACCTGCAGGTAAAATGGCGCCTCTGTCTTTTAACGAAATGCCGATAACTTTTGATTTGAAATTATTACTCAATCTGAGTTGGTCGGTAATGGTGGTAGCAATCATATTTCTAGGACTCATCATGCCAGCATCATTGTTACTTCCAACACCTGTAACCGTAGAGTCATCTGTACAATAAACAGATTTTCCGGAAGCCTTGTCTATCCAGTTGTTTCCAACAATTCCATGAATGGCAGGTACAGAGCCGGTATAAATTCCTGTATGTCCAACAGCTGTATAAGTTGGAAGATGGGTAATCATCGTATTATCGCAACTGAAGCCCTGATTCAAAATTCTATTAAATCCACCCTTGCCATATAATTTCTTGAACTTGTAGAGATAATCCCAACGCATTTGATCCACTACCAAACCGATAACGAGTTTAGGTTGTGAAGGAGATGTGACTGATTTGGCAGTATTTTTATTTTGTTGTGCTGAAACTGAAATGGATAAGGTCAATAAAAAGAAGACGATACTAAATCTGCATTTGTTTACCATTTTAAAGAATTTCAAACAAAGATAAAGGCAATTATTTTGACGGCAAGAGCATATTCAATGTTATGCGAATGTTACGGTTTTTAGTGGCAATGCCTTATTTTTGCAGCACTTAAACTATAACTAACCACCAAAAATTTATTGTCGATGGATGTTTTTGAAAAACTGGTAAAAGACGGCGGACCAATTGGTCAGCATATGGACAGAGCTCATGGCTATTTTGCATTCCCAAAATTAGAAGGGGAATTAGGCCCAAGAATGAATTTCAGAGGAAAAGAAATGATTGTTTGGAGCTTGAATAATTATTTAGGATTGGTTAATCATCCCGAAATTAGAAAAGTAGATGCAGAAGCTGCTGCTAAATATGGCATGGGTAATCCAATGGGCGCTAGAATGATGAGTGGAAATTCCACCAAACATGAAGAGTTGGAAAAAGTGATTAGTCAGTTTGTAAGCCGAGAAGATACCATGTTGCTCAATTTCGGATACCAGGGAATTATGAGTTGTATCGATGCATTAGTAAATCGTAGAGATGTGATTGTATATGATGCTGAGGCACATGCTTGTATCGTAGATGGTGTTCGCCTTCACATGGGACATCGTTATGCTTTCAAACACAATGATATTGAAGATTGCGAAAAACAATTGCAAAGAGCTACTGAATTAGCTGCCAAAAATGGTGGCGGTATTTTAGTGATTACAGAAGGCGTTTTTGGTATGGATGGCGAGCAAGGAATTTTAAAAGAAATCGTTGCCTTAAAACAGAAATACGAATTCAGAATATTGATTGATGATGCTCACGGATATGGTTACATGGGACCAACAGGTGCCGGTGCAGATGAGGCACAAGGTTGCCAGGCTGGCATCGATTTATACTTCAGCACTTTCGTAAAAAGTATGGGAAGTATTGGTGCATTTATCAGCGGACCCAAAGCGGTTATTAAATATTTGCGTTACAATACCCGTTCACAAATTTTTGCAAAGAGCTTACCATTATTGATTGTAGAAGGTATGCTTAAGAGAATGGAAATGACCATCAACATGCCTGAGTTGAGAACAAAATTGTGGGATAATGTTGCTCGTTTACAAACTGGATTAAAAGAAAGAGGTTTTGATATTGGCAATACCAATTCTCCGGTAACGCCTATTTACATGAAAGGTGATGTTCCGGAAGCGACACAAATGGTGATGGATCTCAGAGAGAATTATCATATTTTCTGCAGTATTGTTGTATATCCAGTAATTCCAAAAGG
>CALCNY010000040.1 GCA_937897585.1 uncultured Chitinophagaceae bacterium
GCGTAAAATTAATTAAAAAAACTATTGGTTTTTAACACAGAATCTTTGTGGCAAATTTTATAAATAAACAAAACAATAAAACATACAAATGAAAAAACAGATTTTCTTTTTACTCCTTGCTATCAGCATCATTTCAAGTTCATGTAAAAAAGACAATGCAGCTTCAGCTATTCAAACCATCAAGATCGGAGGATTGTTTTCGTTAACAGGCAATTGGTCTTCATTGGGTATTCCTTCTCAGGAAGCCATGAAACTGGGTTTGATTGATGTAAATGCTTACCTGGAAGAAAAAGGTTCTAATATTCGTTTTTCTACTGTTGTATATGACACACAATTAGATACCACTCAAGCAAAAAATTCAATCACAAGAGCATTTACAACTAACAACGTAAAATACATTATCGGTCCTCAATCGAGTGCCGAAGTTGGAGCCATTCTTCCTTATGCAAATGCTAATAATATTTTAGTGGTTAGTCAGGGTAGTACCGCTTCAAGTTTGGCAATTCCTAATGATGCCGTATTTCGTTTTTGTCCGGGTGATGCTGTAGAAGGAAGGGCAATGGCTCAAACCATGTATGCACAAGGAAAGCAAGCCATCATTACTTTATCAAGAGATGATGCAGGTAATCGCGGACTTCAACAATCTGTAGGATCTTCTTTTACAACACTTGGTGGGCAGGTTACAACCATTGCCCCTTATTCAACTACCGGCAATAACTACACGAACTTATTATCACAATTAAGAACTTCTATTCAACAGTACACAGCAACTTATGGAGCTGCTCAAGTAGGTGTTTATCTGGCCTCATTTGATGAGTGTAAAGATATTTTTCAGTCAGCCATTTCTGATCCTGTTTTTTCATCAGTGAATTGGTACGGTGGAGATGGGATTGTATTAAGTTCTGTTTTACTTACCAGCAATGCGGCTTGTCAATTTGCTGCAACAACAAATTTCTTTGCACCTAATTTTGGTTTGCCATTAACGCCAAATCCAAAACAGGCTGCTATTCAAGCTGCCATCAGAACAAACACAGGTTATGAACCAGATGCTTATACATTGGCAGTTTATGATGCCATGTGGGTCATTGCTAAAACTATAACTTCTTATTCAAATGTGACTTCAAATTTCAGCAAGTTAAAAACAGACTTCGCTAATGAAGCCAATCAGCATTATGGAATAACTGGCCCAACTGTGTTAAATGCTAATGGCGACAGAGATTCAGGTTCTTTTGATTATTTTGGTGTGGTAAATGAAAATGGCGTTTATACATGGAAGTTAGTTGGGAAGTCATTTTAATTTAAAACTCAATTTAGATGTTTTCTGTAGTCATTCCTCTTTACAACAAATCACACACCATTGTAAACACCATTCAAACGGTGTTGAATCAAACTTATCCTGATTTTGAAATAGTGGTGGTAAATGACGGTTCTACAGATAATAGCGTTGAAGTGATTCAACAACATTTTTCGGATTCAAGAATTCGCATTGTCAACCAGCAGAATCAAGGGGTAAGTGCAGCTCGTAACAATGGTGTAGCCTCCTCTAAATATGAATTGATTGCATTTTTGGATGGGGATGATGAACTACTTCCTGAGTTTTTAAGTAAGATGAAAGAATCGGTTGAGCAATTTCCTCAAGCCGGAATGTATTGTTGTGCCGGAATATTAAGATTTCCTAATGGAACTGATTACTTAAGATCTTCAGAAAAATATGGCACTTCAATTCAGTTGATTAACTATTTTGAAAATCCATATTTCTTTACCAATTCAAGTTCAACAGTCATTCGAAAATCTGCATTTCATAAAACTGCAGGATTTCCAGTTGGCATGAAAATAAATGAGGACTTGGTTTTTTTCTGCTCATTGGCTTTTATTGTTCCTGTCGCTTATTGTCCAATACCATTAAGTGTTTATCTTAAAGAAGTAGAAGGTCATGCATCTGCGGTTAACCCAAAAATGCAAGAATACATTGTTAGTCGAGTTAATCAAATTTATAACAACTGGGAAAAAACTGGAAAACAAAACAAAATGTTTCTAATATTCACGCGCTATGAATTGAGAAACGAAATCATGAATTACTTGAAGAGGAAGGATTTCAATAAAGTTGATTATGTTTTAACTCATCTAGATAAAAATCTGCTACAATATTTTCCTTCGCTTGAGTTGCTTGCATACAAAATAAAATGGCTGCGCATTCCCACAATTATGTATATCTACTTCACCAAATTAATTTGGAAATCTGGAGGATATCCAGTGATACAGTATAAGAAAATATCAAAAAGGAGTTAGGAATTGGTGATTAGGAATTAGGGCAGAAAATTTTACCCAGAGTCAATACTTTTTATTTTACAAATGAACAATTCATCCTCTGGGAGATTGAAAGGTCGTAAAGAATTCACTAATTTTTTCTCGGTGATTTTTTAAAAGACATAGCTATTGAATGAAGTTAATCCACAACTCCTAATTCCAATTCCCAATCCTAACAATCCATTATCCTATTACTTCTTCCGCATGCACCTTCGCTTTCGGCTTATCAATGATTCTTTCAATCACACCTTTTTCATCAATCACAAAAGTGGTTCTGATGAGTCCCATATATTTTTTACCATACATACTCTTCTCTCCCCAAACTCCATATTTTTCGATAACCTTCAACTCAGGATCGGCGATTAATGTAAAAGGCAGTTCGTGTTTGGTTTCAAATTTTTTATGCTTTGCTACTTCATCAGGACTCACACCGATGACTTCATAGCCTTTGTTTTTTAGCAATCCATAATTATCTCTGAGATTGCATGCTTGTGTAGTACAAGTTGGCGTATCATCTTGGGGATAGAAATAAAGCACTACTTTTTTTCCTTTAAAATCTGCCAGTGAAACGATTTTTCCGTTCTGGTCTTTCCCTTTGAATGCAGGCGCTTTGCTGCCTAGTTTTAATGTTGACATAATTTTGAGCCCCCTTTAATCCCCCATAGGGGGAATTTGATTGTGTTTTATTGTTTAGCCACGAATTCACGAATTAATTTCACCGCAGAGACCTGAGTATACGAGGTTGCGCAGAGAGAAATTTTTTATTCAATTCATGAGAATGTGGTGATTTCATTTTCAAAAAACTTCTTTTACATTCAAAAACTGGTTCGAAGATTCAAATTATCTTTCCTCTCTAACTTCCCCCTTCGGGGGACCGAGGGGGCTTCCTACCTCCTAAATCTATACAACTTCCTCGTTTCATTCCCAACAAGGTCTTTAACAATCAACTCTAAACTATGTTCACCGGGAGGACAATATTTATCAAATTTGTAGGTGAAAGTTCTGCCTTTGTCGTTGCTAAATAACAACCACTGTCCATCAAGTAGGCCTGTAAAATCTACAATTTCCTCAGTATTATCAATGGCAGAAAAAGCAATACTGTTCATTCTTGATGCGTCAACACCATCTCTAAAACCCCAAAGCGGAGTAACAACAGGCGGTGTTTTATCTAATATCAATTGACACATTCCAAAATCTCTGAAAGAAGATTCATACCAACCGTTTTTATAAACAGCTTTTTTGAATTTAGTTCTACCATGACTAATCATTTTCATTTCAATCTTACCGGTATCCTCAATATTAAAATTGCCTTTGATTTTAATTGGATAATATTGTTGTACTGGTACATCATCATCCTGTAGGTAATATGCTGTTCCCAAAGCATTTGGCGCTTCTCTATATTTGAAATGAAAATAATCGTAGATGGCACTGTCTTTCATGTAAAAAGAAACCTTATCATTTTCAAAAATGTTGATGGTATTGGGTTCAAAAACCAAACCTGAAGTATTTTTCTTTTCTGAAACAGATTCTTTAACCAAATCAAACTTCAGTACAGATAAATTATTTTGGGCATCGGCGACTTCAATTTTTATATCATGAACATTTTCATCATTAAGCGTAATGATTCCATTTTCGCCTTTAGCAGTTTTGTAAATGCCGTTTTGATAACCTGGTAATGGCGATAAATACTGAAGAAAAGGCCCTCCGTTGTTTCTGGTTTTGAAATCAATATGCGCATTAAGGAACCGCGTTTCATCATAGCTGATACTATCCATTTCGAAACCGGTAATGGCCTTGTCATTGTTGAATAAAATTGCCCTGTAAATTCCATTTTGATTGGTAGAGCCGGTGTATTTGTCAAACGCACTGATGGCAAAACTGACTTTATCGGTGTTGACTTTTATTTTTCCGCCCAAAGGCTGGTATACGCCATTGATTTTTTTCAGTACATAAATTTTTGGCGTTTGTTCGTAGGTGCTGTAACGCCTGTCATAAACGGCCAATTTTAAAATTACCGGTGCGATATTGTCTTCTATCGGAAAGCCCATCAACAAAGGATTCAACACTTTATCGGATTTGGTATCTCTTACTTCAAAATGTAAATGAGGTCCTTGAGAGCCGCCTGTATTACCACTGCGTGCGATGAATTCACCTTTTTCAACTTTCAACACATTCGCAGGTACTTCAATTTGAACTTTCCATTGTTTGAGTTTGTATTGTTGTTCTTCAATATAATTTTCAATTTCAGGATTGAATTCATTTAGATGGGCATACAAAGTTGTCATACCATTTGGATGACTTATATAGAGTGCCCTTCCAAATCCTGTGGGGTCAATATTGATTTTAGAAACATAACCATCAGCAGCAGCAAGAACAGGTAGGTTGACTCTAGATTCTGTTCGGCAATCGAGTCCCATATGGTAATGATTCGGACGTAATTCACCGAAGTTGGCTACTATTCCTGGTGCAGTACCAACAGGCCATTGGAAATAATTTTGGAGATAATTTTTTGTTGGAAAAAGTTGTGCAAATGAAGCAAAACCAATGAGTAAACCTATTATTAAAAGTATTTGTTTTTTCAAAAGGGGGTAATTTTTTCAAAGGTAGTTTTTTATGGGGAAAGATGGGTAGGCTGGATAGGCTGGATAGGTTGGATAAGCTGGATTCTGGAAGCTAGATATTGGATAGGTTTCAGAAGTTCAAAAAGTTCAAGAGGTTTATTGAGGTCCTCGCTTTTCTAAGCGACATGATTGTGTTTGAGGTTTGGGAATAAAATCAGAGTAGGAATTTTTTTGCAAGCGATATTGCAATATTGCAATATCGCAATATTACGTCCGTGGACTCGAAACAGCCAAATATTTTCACTGAATTTTTTTCAGTCTAACCGAACTTTCTTCACACCTCATATCTACCCAAAAAAAAGACCACGCAAATGCATGGTCTTCCTGAAAATATTAATTTATTATTTAGCTAAAGCCATCTCCAAATTAACTGTTAAGTCAACATCAGCGCCAACTACAGCACCGCCAGCTTCAGTTAAATTGTTCCACTTTAAACCATATGCCAAACGATTGATACTGCCTGTTGCTTTGAAACCCGCTTTGGTATTGCCATATGGATCTTTTGTAGTGCCGCCATATTTTACCGCAAATGTTACTTTTTTAGTTACGTCTCTTATAGTAAGATTTCCAGTTAGTTCATATGTAGAACCTGATTTTTTTTTAAATGAGGTGCTTACAAACGTCATGTTAGGATACTTTTCAGCATTAAAAAAATCATCGCTTTTTAAATGACCATCACGATTGGTATTGTCTGTGTTGATACTATTCACATCAACAGTAAAATTAATTTTCGCATCGGAAAAATCTTCTTTAGCAGCAACCATACTGCCATCGAAAATCTTAAAACTGCCGTCTACTTCCGATATTACAAGATGAGATACTGCAAATTTTACTGCGGAATGCATCTTGTCAACATTCCATGTCTTTGCTGTTTGAGCGAATGAGCTACTGAAAACAACCAGAACCAATAGCAACGAAGAGATTACTTTTTTCATACTTTTTATTTTTTATTTTTTTCAAAATCAAAATTATTTACTTTTACTTTCTAAAAGTAACTTGTTACCTGATGGTAATTAGTTACCTAAATGTAACTTGTCATGAATACAGCTTCCAAGTCTTTAAAAAAACCTTCTTGTCCAAAAAAACTAATTGCTTCTCGTGATGCCTTGGATGCCATTCAGGGTAAATGGCGTGTGCCTATCATCATTACACTTTCATTTGGCGACAAAAGATTCGGGGAAATTAGAAAGGATATTGAAGATATTTCTCCAAAAATGTTATCACAGGAACTCAAAGAATTAGAGCGTAATCAGCTGATTTCAAGAAAAATTTATGATACCATGCCTGTTACAGTGGAATACTCACTAACAACTCTCGGACGCTCTCTCGAAAAACTTTTGGAAGAACTTACAGAATGGGGCGTTCATTTCAGGAAAACAGTGATTGGGAAGAAGGGGGAAAGAGTTGGATAGGCTGGATGAAGCTGGATAGGCTAGATAGGGTAGATGAAGCTGGATAGGCTAGATAGGGTAGATGAAGCTGGATAGGCTGGATAAGCTAGATAATGGATGCTAGATAGGTTTCAGAGGTTCAAAATGTTCAAAATGTTCAAAAGGTTCAAAAGTTTTTTCTAAACCGCAACAATCTATCAAATTTATTAAACTTGTTCAAACAAATCGAAGCCCCGAATTACTCCAACCTTTTGAACTTCTTGAACCTTCCAAACCTTTTGAACAACTTGTAAAATTTAATTTGCATCCATTCCCTTTTCCAAGTACTTTTGCACGCCACTCTTTCAGGCACTTTTATTATGCCAAAAAACAATTCCATTCAGTCAGTATTAATTATCGGTAGCGGTCCCATTATTATCGGACAAGCCTGTGAATTTGATTATAGCGGTACACAAGCCGCCAGAAGTCTTCGTGAAGAAGGTGTAAAAGTCATCTTGATAAACAGCAATCCTGCTACTATCATGACCGACCCGATGATGGCGGATCGTGTGTATTTGCTACCATTGACTGTTGAAAGCATAGAACAAATCCTTGAAGAAAATCAAATCGATGCGGTGTTGCCGACTATGGGCGGACAAACTGCCTTGAATCTTTGTAAAGAAGTTGATGAGTTAGGCATTTGGGAAAAGCACAACGTAAAATTAATTGGCGTAGATATCAAAGCCATTGACAAAGCCGAAGACAGAGAAAAATTCAGACAATGGATGATTGAAATGAACATTCCTGTTTGTCCGGCTAGAATTGCCAACTCATTTTTAGAAGGTAAAGAATTTGCACAGGAAATCGGTTTCCCTCTGGTAATACGTCCTTCATTTACATTGGGCGGAACCGGTGGCGGCATCGTATTTAAAAAAGAAGAATTGGATGAAGCCTTGAATAATGGATTGAAAGCTTCTCCTATTCACGAAGTGTTGGTAGAAAAGGCGGTTTTAGGCTGGAAAGAATTTGAACTCGAATTACTAAGAGATAATGCCGATAATGTTGCCATCATCTGTACAGTTGAAAACTTCGACCCAATGGGCGTTCACACGGGTGATAGTATTACTGTGGCTCCGGCGATGACACTTTCTGATACAGCATTTCAGCTGATGAGAAATACCGCCATCAACATGATGCGTAATCTTGGCAATTTTGCCGGTGGATGTAATGTGCAGTTTGCTTTGAATCCTCAAACCGAAGAAATTATTGTTGTAGAGATCAATCCAAGGGTAAGTCGTTCTTCGGCATTAGCGAGTAAGGCTACAGGTTATCCTATTGCAAAAATTGCAGCGAAACTAGCTTTGGGTTATAATTTAGATGAGTTACAAAATCAAATTACAAAATCTACTTCAGCTTATTTTGAGCCAGCACTGGATTATGTGATTGTAAAAATACCTCGTTGGAATTTTGATAAATTCAAAGGTGCCAATGATACCTTAGGTTTCCAAATGAAAAGTGTAGGTGAGGTAATGGGCATTGGCAGAAGCTTTGCAGAAGCGATTCAAAAAGCTTGTCAGAGTCTGGAAAACGAAGCCGTTGGTTTGGGTTATTATGGAAAAAGCTTAATGCATACAGATGAATTGTTGGACTATATCAAGATTCCAAAATGGGACAGACTTTTCCGCATAAAAGATGCATTAATGGCTGGCGCGAGTGTAAAGCGCATTTGCGAAAATACCATGATTGACCGCTGGTTCATTTACCAGATTCAAAAAATATGTGAATGCGAAAAGAAAATCGCTCTATATGATTTGAAAACTTTGCCTGATGATTTACTAACCGAAGCCAAACACCTTGGTTTCAGTGATGAACAAATCGTTCGTATCATGCGTGAAGAAGATGCAGAAGCATTATATGAACGCAGAAAGCAAATGGGATTGACGCGTGTATTTAAAATGGTAGATACTTGCAGCGCTGAGTTTGAAGCAAAGACACCTTATTTCTATTCTACTTTTGAAAATCGTCCAACTGAAGGGAAATTATTATCCAACGAATCAATAGTTAGTGATAAGAAAAAAGTTATTGTACTGGGAAGTGGTCCCAACAGAATTGGCCAGGGTATTGAGTTTGACTATTGCTGTGTTCACGGATTGCTAGCTATAAAAGAATCCGGCTACGAAGCCATCATGATCAACTGTAATCCTGAAACCGTTTCTACAGATTTTGATATCGCTGATAAATTATATTTCGAACCGGTTTTCTGGGAACATCTTTGGGAAATTATCGAACATGAAAAACCTGAAGGTGTGATTGTTCAGCTTGGCGGTCAAACTGCATTAAAACTCGCAAAGCGTCTTCACGAAAAAGGCATTAAAATAATCGGTACTTCATTTGATAATATGGATATCGCTGAAGACCGCGGTCGTTTCAGTGATTTGCTCAAAGCTCTCGGTATCCCTTATCCGAAGTACGGAACGGCTTATGATACAGATGATGCGATTGAAGTGGCGAAAGAAGTTGGCTATCCTGTGTTGGTGCGTCCAAGTTATGTGTTGGGCGGACAAAGAATGCGTATCGTTATCAATGACGAAGAACTAGAAAAAGGAGTGTTGAGTTTATTGAAACATTTACCCGGTAATAAAATATTAATCGATCATTTCCTCGACAGATGCCAGGAAGCTGAAGTGGATGCCATATTTGATGGTACCGATTTTCATGTGATGGGATTGATGGAACACATCGAACCTGCGGGTATCCATAGCGGTGATAGTAATGCTGTGTTGCCTCAATTTAATTTAAGTCCGCTGATTGCACATACTATGGAAGAATATGCTGAAAAAATCGCTCGTGCTTTGGATATCAGAGGCTTAATCAATATTCAATTTGCAATAAAAGATGGTAACGTGTTTGTCATAGAAGCCAATCCAAGAGCTTCTCGTACAACACCATTCATCGCAAAAGCTTATCAAATACCGTATTTGAATGTGGCTACGAAAGTGATGCTGGGTGTGGCAAAATTGAAAGACTTTACCTTCAAGAAAAATCTCAAAGGCTTTGCTATCAAAGAACCTGTGTTCTCTTTCAACAAATTTCCCGGGGTGAATAAAGAGTTAGGTCCTGAAATGAAAAGTACCGGTGAGGCCATCCGATTCATCAAAGATTTACGCGATCCTTATTTCCGTCAGTTATACAAGGAAAGAAGCATGCACTTGAGTAAATAAACTTCAAGAGAGTTTAGCATTTCGTTTTTTATTTTAGCGTATGCATCCGTACCGCATACCTATTTGGAAACAAGCGCCATTACTTCGAGTTCTGGTGTCAATGATGATTGGCATTGTATGTCAATACTATCTTGTATTTCCTTTTTCTGCAATCATTTTATTTTTTCTAAGTAATATTTTTTTAT
>CALCNY010000041.1 GCA_937897585.1 uncultured Chitinophagaceae bacterium
AAAGCTTGGTGCTGATTTTCTGAAATTGGCAACTATAAATGATTATGTCACTAAAAAAGAATTAGAGTTTTATAAGGATAACAACAACACTGCTATGTTCAGAGGTGGAGCTCAATTTGCTGATGCCATCTCTTTTGGAGCCGAAAAAGTTGATAAAAAATTGACTGAAGAATTCTCCAAAGTGAAAGGTAAAAAAATTGTCAAGTTCAATCCTGAATCTGATTTAACAGAGTATTTGCAATTGTATAGCGACATTGCAAAATAGTTTCACTCAAATTAAAATTCCATTTGTGCTCAAAAGATTTATAAAAGAACCACAACTTCTTGTTTCCTTTTTTTTAATTTTCATCTGGGGCTGTACAAAGCTCGATACCACTTCAATTGGCGGGGATTTAATTCCTGATGTAGATAATATCAACACTTTTGCAGACACATTAGATATCATTTCTACTCAAGGCGTTTTTGATGGTGCATTTAAAGACACCACCAAATTGACTTTCAATGAAAATTATGTTGTCGGTAAAGTAAATGATCCGCTAATGGGTGGCACATCTGCAGCGCTTTATTTACAGATGAAGCCGCCATTTTATCCTTATTTTATTGGTAAGGCGGCGAATGATACAATTGTTCAGGCTGATTCTGTAGTTCTTTGCCTGAGTTATAAATCGTTCTGGGGAGATTCTACCCAGCCTTTACAATTTCAGGCTTACACCGTTTCATCTGCTGCTCATGGAGAATGGGATTCAGCTTACGCTTATAAAAACATCAATTTTGCTCCTGCTCTAGGTAATGTTATCAGTGATCCTGTAACTGTGGATGTAAGAACGCTTAATAATTATGTGAAAGTAGGTAAATCAGACTCGGCCAACTATCAAATCAGAATCAAACTTTCGAATGCATTTCGTGATTCACTTTTTTCAAGGGATACGGTAAATAATAAAGCATTTTTAAACGATTCAATTTTCAGAATGTTTAATAATGGGTTTGCCGTTGTGGCCAACAGTGGCAATTCATTGGTTTATGTAAACATCGTTGACTATACAACCAGGTTGGAACTGCATTATAAGAGGAAAAATGGTGGAGCGGTTGATACTACTTATTCAAACTATTACTTCAATGCTGGATTACATGGGGAATTCTTGAGATTATCATGTGTGGCCAATAACATCATTAGAAACAGAACAACACTTCCAAGCGGCGATCAGGAGTTGTATTTACAAACCAATCCTGGCACGTTCGCCAATCTCGAAATTCCTGGGTTGACTAACTACGGGAATAAAATAATACATCGTGCAGAGTTACAAATCAGACAGATCCCAGATCCGATTAATGATAAGGTTTTTGTAGAACCTCCGTTTTTATACATGGATTTAATAGATACAGGTACTTCAAAATGGAAGCCAATATATTTCGATTTGAATCCTAGCGCGGCATATGATCCTGACTATAAATTACCTGGTTATCCTTTTATGCCTGCAAATGGTTCTGTTGATGTGAATTATTTTGGTGGAGTTGCTAAAACAAGGAATATTTCTTCAGGTGAACAAGTATATTACAACATCAATATAAGCAGATATATACAGCAGTTGGCAACTAAAAATACGAATAACTATAAATTCAGGTTGTTTGCTGCTCATAGTTTTATGTATCCACAATACAGTACTGTCAACATTCCATATCTGAATCCAATTGCGTATGGAAGAGTTAGAGTAGGTGGAGGAAACAATCCGACTCCTGAATATAGGATGAGATTAAGAGTGGTTTATTCCAAAATAAAATAATTTTCAAAGCCTCAAAAATTAAAGTTTGAGGCTTTGTTCATTTATGCTTCAACCCTTATCTTTGCAATCTCAAAAAAAACAAAACCATATGCCTTATTTATTTACTTCAGAATCAGTTAGTGAAGGTCATCCAGACAAAGTAGCTGATCAGATTAGTGATGCTTTAATCGATAACTTTTTAGCGTTTGACGCTTCCAGCAAAGTAGCTTGTGAAACCTTAGTAACAACCGGTCAAGTTGTATTGGCAGGCGAAGTGAAAAGTAAAGCATACTTGGATGTGCAAGAAATTGCAAGAGGTGTGATTCGTAAAATCGGTTATACCAAAAGTGAATATATGTTTGAAGCCAATTCTTGTGGTATTCTTTCTGCCATTCATGAACAATCTTCAGATATCAACCAAGGTGTAGATAGAAAGAAAAAAGAAGAACAAGGTGCCGGTGATCAGGGTATGATGTTTGGTTATGCAACTAACGAAACTGAAGATTACATGCCATTAGCATTGAATTTGGCGCATAAATTATTGGAAGAACTTGCTGCTTTAAGAAGAGAAAACAAGCAAATAAAATATCTACGTCCAGATGCGAAAAGTCAGGTTACGCTTGAGTATGATGACAACAACAGACCAGTACGTATAGACGCAATTGTTGTTTCAACTCAGCATGATGATTTTGGAAAGGATGATGCGATGTTGGCTAAAATCAAAAAAGACATCATCAATATTTTGATTCCAAGAGTAAAAGCGAAATATCCTAAATACGCTCATTTGTTCAATAATAAAATCAAGTATCACGTAAACCCAACCGGTAAGTTTGTAATTGGTGGTCCACACGGAGATACAGGATTGACTGGTCGTAAGATCATTGTTGATACTTATGGCGGTAAAGGTGCTCATGGTGGTGGAGCTTTCAGTGGAAAAGATCCAAGTAAAGTAGATCGTTCTGCTGCTTATGCAACCAGACATATCGCAAAAAATCTTGTAGCTGCAGGATTGTGTGACGAGGTTTTGGTACAGGTTTCTTACGCAATTGGCGTGGCACAACCAACAAGTATCAACGTGGTTACTTACGGTACTGCAAAAGTTTCGTTGACTGACGGACAAATTGCAGACAAAGTAATGAAAATGTCTTGTTTCGATATGCGTCCATATTTCATCGAACAAAGATTGAAATTGCGTAACCCAATGTACAGCGAAACTGCTGCTTATGGCCACATGGGACGTAAAAATGAAGTAG
The DNA here is from genome assembly GCA_937897585.1 of uncultured Chitinophagaceae bacterium. Classification (GTDB taxonomy): domain Bacteria; phylum Bacteroidota; class Bacteroidia; order Chitinophagales; family Chitinophagaceae; genus Ferruginibacter. The sequence continues at coordinate 3,014 of CALCNY010000041.1, forward strand.
TTGAAAAAACATTTACTTCTCCTGATGGTAAAAAAGTTACAAGAAAAGTTGAATTGTTTACATGGGAAAAATTGGATGCTGTGAAAGAAGTTAAAAAAGCATTCGGATTAAAATAATCTTACACTAACTGCTTAATAAAAGAACCATAAGTTTCGGCTTATGGTTTTTTGTTTAATTAAAGCATAAATTTGAACAGTGAAAAATTTCAGACATCAACACCAGCGCCCCAAAAAGAATACGTTAATCATTGGCAGGGAAGCTATAATAAAAGCCATTAAAGAAGGGAAACAGCTCGATCGTATTTACATGCAATCAAATGTACACGGCTCTGTAATTGATGAAATAAAATCATTGGCGGCATCAGCTCTTGTTCCGATCAACAAGGTGCCAGTAGAAAAACTCAATAGTTTCAATGTCAGCAATCACGAAGGTTGTATCGGTCAGATTTCAAAAATTCAATATCAGGATTTGCAACAGATTATTTCATTTGTTGTAGATAATGGGGAAGTGCCTTTGTTTATTATTTTAGATGGCGTAACTGATATCAGAAATATCGGAGCTATCGCCAGAAGTGCATTCTGCTTTGGGGTTCATGCAATAATAATTCCAGATAAAGGTGTTGGTTCATTAAATGAAGATGCGATTTTAACTTCTGCAGGTGCGTTAGAAAGAATTGCTGTTTGTAGAGTGAACAGTCTGATGAAAGCAGTTGATGATTTGCATTTGAATGGCATTAAAGTTTTTGCCAGTGAAATGACTGCTGAAACTAAAATTACTACACTCGATTTTACAGAACCTTGCGCCATTGTAATGGGAGGTGAAGAGCACGGTATATATCCTGCTTTAATGAAAATATGTGATGAGAAATTCGCTATTCCTATGCCTGGCGATTTTGAATCGTTGAATGTGTCTGTGGCTACGGGTGTGGTGTTGTATGAGGTGTCACGACAAAGGTTGTAAATGTTTAAAGGTTGAATGTATTTAGTAGGTTTCATTTCCCTAGCTCTGGCCTTAAGGCCAAAGCTAGGGAGGCCAAAGCTTGGAAAAAAAATCATCGATTATAAAATGAATCCTCAGCATAAAATAAAACTCATCGAATGTCCCCGAGATGCCATGCAGGGCTGGGCGCATTTTATTCCTACAGCAAAAAAAATTGAATACATAAATGCCTTGTTGAATGTAGGCTTTCATACGATTGATTTTGGCAGTTTTGTTTCTCCTAAAGCCATTCCTCAAATGTCAGATACAAAAGATGTTTTAAAAGGATTGCAACTCAATAACACTGCTTCAAAATTATTAGCCATCATTGCTAATCAAAGAGGTGCAGAAGAAGCTGTTGTGTATGAAGAGATTTCTTACTTAGGATTTCCTTTTTCTGTGTCAGAAACTTTTCAGCAAAGGAATACGAATGCGTCTATTGCAGACTCATTCAGTAATGTAGCAATGATTCATAATCTCTGTGTGAAAAACGATAAAGAAATGGTGGTGTATATTTCCATGGGCTTTGGAAATCCTTATGGTGATTTATACAATGAAGAGATTGTTTTCGAATGGGTGAATAAACTTGTTGAACTTGGTATAAAAACGATTTCACTCGCAGATACAGTTGGTGTAGCAACTGCAGATCAGGTAAAAAAAATGACTTCGTATTTAATTCAACAGTTCCCTAATATTGAAATAGGCGTTCATCTGCATTCTACGCCATTAAACTGGAAAGACAAGATGGATGCTGCTTTGGCGGCAGGTTGTAAGAGATTTGATGGAGCATTGAAAGGTATTGGTGGTTGTCCGATGGCTGGAGATGAACTGGTGGGGAATATGAATACAGAATTAATGTTGCCTTATCTTTTACAAAAAGGTTTGTTGAATCCGATTAACGAAACTGAATTGAATGTAGCTATGCAGCTTGCCAGTGAAATATTTATTTAATAGAAAAACTGACTATGGATTTCAGACTTGAATTTATTCCCAAGCCTTTTGAATTGAAAATAAAACACAGCGATAAGTTGTTTTTAATTGGCTCTTGTTTTACAGAACAAATTGGTGCAAAATTGTCTCATCATAAATTTCGTACTATTGAAAATCCAAATGGGATATTATTCAATCCTTTGAGCATCACTCAATCCATCACTTCTTACATTTCCAATAAACAATACACTGAAGCTGATCTGTTTTTTCATAATGAAATTTGGGGAAGCTGGGATCATCATACAAAATTCTCAAGCATTCATAAAGAGGTGTGTTTACAAAAAATCAACCAATCTCAACAAGAAGCGCATGATTTTTTACAACAAACAGATTGGGTATTAATTACACTCGGTTCATCTTTTGTTTACAAACTTGATAAAGTAAGAGCTGTTGCCAATTGTCATAAAGTGCCAACTGATAAGTTTGAAAAAATATTATTAACTGCCGAACAAATCGTAACTGAATTGCAATTGATGATTGCGCAATTGCAGACATTCAATCCCAAAATAAAAATTATTTTCACTATCAGTCCGGTTCGACATTTAAGAGATGGATTTGTTGAAAATAACCGCAGCAAAGCCAATCTAATATCTGCTGTCCATCAACTCACAGAGCATTCTAAATCTGTTTCTTATTTTCCTGCTTATGAATTGGTGATTGATGATTTGAGAGATTATCGTTTTTTTGCTGAAGATATGGTGCATCCAAATTATCAGGCAACAAACTATGTTTGGGAAAAATTCATACATACATGTATTGATGATGAATCCAAATTGCTGATGAAAGAAATCAATTCATTAAAGGCTGCCTGGCATCACAAACCCTTCAACCCTGAATCGAATCAGCATAAAGCTTTTTTAATGACCAATTATAAAAAAACGGAGGAGCTAAAGCTTAAATACAAATACCTTGATTTGGAGGATTTATTGAGTTATTTCAATGACACAAAAAAATGATGGATTTTTTGTAAGTTCGTTTTTTAAAATTTCATACCTTTCAATCCAATAAGAGAATAATTATTTAGAAAATTAAAAAGTAAAAATTCAAAATTAAAAAATGGACTTTTTTTACTTTTCAATTTTAATTTTTGACTTAAACTTAAAATAATGAAAAATATCTTTTTATCAATTGCCTTTACAGTTATTTCAATCTCATTATCAGCACAGCGAGTAAATAAAATAACATTTACCAATAATGGGGCTGCTACAACATTTGGTTTTTTATTAAACGAAGATGTTGTGCTTAATTTAAATCAAGATGGGACAATGGGGACATGGGGCGTTGATTTGTATTCATCTAGAACAGTAGATTATTATCAAAGACAATTGAAACCATACGAGGGTAGGGTTGAATATTATTCCGATAAAGACAACGAAGCTTTCAGAGGTAAAATAAAATATATCGGGGGCACATTGATAACTTACTACGCCAATTACGATGAGAAATTTTTGATTGGAAAAATAAAAGCAATAGGTCCTATCAATATCTCTTATTATTCTAGATATGATGATCCTTCTTCTGAAGGTAAAATAAAAAGCTTAGGTTCAATGAATCTGGCCTATTATACCAACTTTGATAATGATGCTTACAAAGGAAAAATAAAATCATTGGGAACTGTAGGCGTTACCTATTACGGTTCTATTGATGATAAAGCCTATTCAGGTAAAATCAAAAGTTTGGGTTCAACAAATTATGTTTACTACTCTTCTTTTGAACAACAATATTTAAGAGGTGCTTTGAAATCAGGAAATATGATTCAAGTAATCAATGGCATTACTTTTTACATTAGATAATATTTGATTAATGGATTCTGTCGCCTCTTACTTCGGCAGAATTCATTAATTCTTTTTCGTATTTCAACCATTCAGTCCACCTAGTTCTTACAATTTTTTTAT
>CALCNY010000042.1 GCA_937897585.1 uncultured Chitinophagaceae bacterium
ATTCAATTATTTTTTAAAACAAATAAGAAAGAAATGAAAACCCTCATCATCCACCCCACCGATGCTTCTACTAATTTCTTACGTCCGATTTACAAAAACGTAACCAACAGTACTTTAATAACTGGCGATATTACCAAAGCTGAGTTATTTGAATTAGCTCAAAATCACGACCGCATCATGATGATGGGACATGGCTCCCCGAAAGGTCTATTCGCGGTAAGCCAGTTTCCTGATGAAGGCCACATGACTTATATCGTCGACCATAGTTTTGTACCGGCATTAAAAAACAAAGACAACATTTTCATTTGGTGTCATGCGAACAAATTTGTTGAAAAGCATCAATTAAATGGTTTCTATTCGGGCATGTTCATTTCCGAATTTCTTGAAGCGGTGATGTATGATTATGATGTAGAAGAAGAAATTATTAATGAATCTAATGATAGGTTTAGTGAAATTGTATCAGCACATGCGAATAAACCAGGAGAAATTATTTATAAAAATGTGATTGAATTGTTCGGAGAGCTGGCGGAAAGAAATCCGATTGCGAGGTTTAATTTTGAGAGGATTAGTAAATCATAAATCACTTCACAAAATACCTAGCCATGTTTCTCTCCCCTTCTTTCTTAAACAACTTTAGCTCAGTTCCTTTCTGCAAATCCCTACTGGCAGTAGCAGATGAAAGGTTCTTAAATACGCTCATGTAATCTTTTCTTGAGAATTCTTTTTTGCCAAGGTGTATAAAATATTCAATGCGTTGCAAATCTGTCATTACTCTGTTATTATAATTCAGCAAATCATCCAATGATTTATCAATGACATCAAGCATGTATTCAATAAACGGAGTAGAGTTTCCTTTTTTATCACTTTTAGATAAAGACTGATAATATTCTTTCTGAGTATCTCGAACGATTGTTTCTAAAGGTAGAAATTCAAAAACCGGAAATGCTTTTTGTAAAATCAAAGTTTGCCATAAACGCCCCATCCTTCCGTTACCATCCGCAAATGGATGAATGAATTCCATTTCATAATGAAAAACACAACTTTTTATCAGTAATAAATCGTCATCATTTTTAAGATAATCAAAAAGGTCATTCATCAACCCAGGGACATTTTGATAATGAGGCGCAATATGTGTGATTTTAGAACCCTTTACAATACCGGCACCTTTACTTCTGAATTTGCCTGAACTATCAATAAGGCCATGCATGAGTGTTTTATGTGCACTAAGAAATGATTTTACTGAATAAGGATTGTACGATTGTATGTTCTCATATACTTTAGCAGCATTAAGTACTTCCAAAATATCCTTTTGAGGTCCAACAACTCGCTTCTTTTCAATAATTGCAGTAATCTGATCTTCGCTCAATGTATTACCCTCAATACTCAAAGAAGCATGAATGGTTTTGATTCGGTTTTGTTTTCTGAGTAATGGCGTTTGCCTGTTGAGAAAATTGGCATTCACCTCTCCTAATTTAATAGAAATAGAACTAATCAGTTTCAAAATCCCGGATGATATGTCGTATGGAGGCTTCAATGATAGTATCAAATGATACTATCAAAGATAAATAAATAATTCAGTTCCAAAACCATACTTTCCCTTCAAAGAACATTTTTAAAAAATGCTCAATTATTCTTTAATTGTAAAGTCCTAAAAATCCTAATCACCGATTTAAGTATATATTCGGTGATTATAATCACCAATTATTATACATTTTTGGTGATTTCGCAGAAAAAAGCTAATTCCCAGTCACCCTCTCCCTACAATACACACATCCCTCATCCGCACAACTCTTATTAAATTTCCCCTCCTGAATCTGGTTCCAAATTCTCAATAACCATTCCTCATAACCAGGATTGGCTTCGTAAGTAAATGGCTTTACTCTATTCTTTTCCTCTTTTTCCTCCACATAATGAAACGCAAAATCTACTTTAAACTCATTGCCATAAACCCCACGAATCAGATAATTATACATCATCCCCTGCCTCCAATATCCACTGCCGGGTTCTAGACTGCTGGAGAAGATTTCATTATTGGCATAATACTTACCGGATTTGTAATCGATAACTTTTGCAGTATCACCATGAAATTCTAGTCTGTCTAACACACCGCTTAACTTCACGCCATTGGATAATGTAAGAGATAAATATTTTTCCACTTCATCAGGTGTATTGAGAAATGGCTTTTCATTGAGATAGTTGATAACCACCGATTTTGCCGCTTGTCTGTAACCGAATTCATGTAAAGGATGAAACTGGTATTTATATGACACAAACACACGATCAACCAATGATTGAATTTTTGCAGCATCACGTTGCATAGAAATATCCTTTGCAATTTCTTCCAGCACTTCATGCACCATACTTCCAAAACTCATCGCTTCATTTCCTTCATCCTGAATCTTACAAATATTAGCGAAGAAGAATTTATTCTGACACTGCAACCAATTGTATGTACTGCTTGTAGAAATAGCAAACTGAGCAATTTTATTTTGAATGAGTTCCATCAAAGGCGCTGCAGTTTCAATTGATACTAAATTATCTTCTAAAGAAGGGAGCTCAACAAATGACATATCTTCCGGTTGAATAGTTTCCATTTCAAAAAATGGTGCTAATAACTGAGACGCAATTGAAGGATATTTCAACGTTTCATCTTTACAAAAGCTGATATACAATTTACATTTAGCTCTGGTCATTCCCACATAAAAAACCCTTCTTAAATCCTCCAAATCATCAGAGTCTTGTTTGATGATTTGATTCAACACCCTTGGCACGGTGATGCCACCTCGCGAATCACCTGAGTCTTCCCAGTTTTTATTCTGGCAACCTTTTATAAATACGAAATCATATTCCAAACCTTTACTGGAATGTATGGTAGACAGTATCACACCTGAAGAAACCTTGTCGGATAATTTGTAATCAATTGACAAATCATAAATGTGATGATAAAACAACAGATTGGCCAGTGAAATTGGCGTATCAGAATTGGTTGTTGCTGAGAATTCTTTTACAAAATCTTCCCATGAAAGATCTAAAGTCTCTGAAATATCAAGTTGAATAGTCGCCAATTCCATTATCGATTCTAAAAATGACGCTGATAGTTTCTGATCAGCTTGATGATGTAATTGAATCAAACGACGAAACACTTCAACACTGTTTTTATTCAAACCATCAGCTTCTAAAGTACTCAACCAATCAAAATAATTGATCGTTTTG
>CALCNY010000043.1 GCA_937897585.1 uncultured Chitinophagaceae bacterium
ATGTAAACAAGCTATTGAAATAAATAAAACACTTTACGGAAGCAATGCTGTAAACCAAGATCACTATGCAAACATTGCGGTTACCACTTCAAGTAAGAAAGAATCTTTGAGAAATTACAGATACTACATAAAAGAGAGAATAAGCGAACTAGGTCTTCAAAACAGTGAATTCCTATTTATTGAAGCGTATCATTTTTATTGGGGTCGAAGATTGTTTTTTAGAGGATTAATTTATTTTTTTCTGAGAGTTTTAAGTTTAAGATTAATAAGTTCAAGTAAATTTTATTGGAAAATAATTGACGCTATTTTTAAAATTTTATTATCAATTATCGCAATTCCTTTTTCTCTATATGTATGTTATTTCATTATCCCTATAGTTCCAGGAGGGAATATTAATAAGGAGAACATACCTGGTAGATATAAATACAAATGGAAACACAAATAATACTTTCTTAATTTAACATCAAATCCTTTCCCTCAATTCTTCCGTCATCTTCAGCATGCCGGCTTTGAGGCCTTCATAAAACTGTCCTTGTTTAAGGAAAGGTTTTATAGTTTGTTCGATGATGTTTTTGGTTTCTTCATTGCTGTATACTTTGGCAATGCCGAAGCCATTTTGGATGTTTATTTTTCGAAGACCTTTAGAAACGCCAATTAGAATTCCATTGTTTTTGTCTTTATCGCCAACGCCCCATTTGTTTGCTGTTGCGAGGTTGAGTAATTCGAAATCCATTTTAGGCATTGAGGAAGTATCCCAGGTGATGATAGCGAATTGAGGTCCGTCGGTCTTTTTGATACTATCGATAATGCTGATGAGTGAGTTGATTTCATCACGAGTTAATATTCTTTCTAAATCATTCACATAATCTACAGGATTGGGGAGCAATGCTTTGATGGAGTCTTCAGTCTGCTGATATTTAGTTTTTGTAACAGTGCTGTTACCGTTTTGGCAAGAAGTAAAAAATATGCCCAGACATAAAATATAAATTAGGTGAAGTTTCTTCATTATCTATTTGAGATGTAAATGTTAAAAATTGCTGAATCCTAAAATTGCAACATTTAATTGTAAATACCTTACAACGCTGCTCCATATCTTGGTCCTAAACTAAAAATTATGAGAAGCATCCTTATTTTTTCAATTCTAATTTCATGTTTTTGCATTGCCAAATCACAAAATCTGGAGCCGGCAAAAGATAGTTTCACTTTAACCAGTATTCCAACTTTTGACATCAATGGAAATTATTACAGTTATGAGAAGAAGTATGATCATTTGCCTACCAAGCAAGACTCTATTGATTTCAATAATGAAAAAAATGATGCGTTCCGTCCAATTATGGACAGCGTAGAACGTGAAGTAGCCGAGCAACAAAAGCGAATTGAAGCAATGAATCGCGAGTATTATGCAACACATAAACAAAAACAATACGCACCATTATATCCTCGTGAGGGTAAACATCTGTTTTCATTACATTGGATTAGCTGGCAAAAATTCGGCAGCGTCAACATCAAAAAAATAAGTACTAAAAAATACAGCATCAAAGGTTCGCAAAAAGATGATAAAGGAAATTACGTAACGATTGATGGAATATTAATTCCTGTTGTAAAAGGCAAGTTGAGTTTCACCGGAGAAATTGTAACCAGAACATCAGGTAATAATAACGGCATTGCCTGTGTAAAAAAAGGAACCTATAATTTTTTATGTTCGCCTGATCGCAAGTACTGGCGATTGCAGGAAATGGAAAATTGTGAGGGTGGGAGTTTGGTAGATTATGTAGATATATTTTTCTAAACACGAACTAAATCATTAACTATGCGATACAAACTATTTATTGCAGGGATGCTCATGTTGAATTTTTCCTATGCGCAGGAAGATTCACTGTATTGGGAAAAAGTAAGAAAATATTATAGCGGCTTTCAATCCAATTTTTTCATACATGGGTATCATATGTTTGACTCTGTTGGTAACCTAGTTTCTTATTGGGATTACAATCCCTATTCAGTGACAGATTCTATAGCTGCTCAAGAAATGTA
>CALCNY010000044.1 GCA_937897585.1 uncultured Chitinophagaceae bacterium
ACATAAGTTATTTCTGGTTGAAACAATTTTGGGAAATAACCATCGCTTATTGAAATTATACCGGTCTCTTTAGGATAATTGATTCCTAAATGTTGCAAAGCCTTGATACTACCGGTTAAAATTTCATCGCTCATGCAAAAAACGGCATCAGGTTTATTATCTTTTGAGTAAAACTCTTTTGTAATTTCTAAAGATTGGTCATAATTCTCTGCAAAAACGATTTCAGTTTGTACTTCTGGATATTGCTTAATGGTTTCCTTAAAAGCATTTAATCTCGCTTTTGTTATAGAAACTTTTTTATTTCCAAAAATAGCAAGGATGTTTTTCTTTCCTTTATTGATAAGTGTATCAGCACCGATTTTTGCTGCCTCATAATCAGACACACATACATTGTAAGGGTGATCTTCATTTACTTTATCAAAAAACACAACTGGAATTTCGGCTTCAGAAAGTTTCTGGTACATTTCAAAATCTTTGGTTCCTGGTGAAAGGCAGGCAAAAACACCGGTAACTCTATTTTTGCGAAAGAATTTTAGAATTTCTTTTTCAACATCAGGATTGTCGTGGGATTGCATGATCATCAATGAGTAACCATTTGCTCTGCTTTCATTTTCAAGTGAAGACAAGAAGGAACCATAGAAACTATTGTTTGCAGACGGTATCATCAATCCAAAAACTTTGCTGTTCTGTGTTCGGAGGGAAATGGCGTTGGCATTAGGTTCGTAATCCAATGTATTAGCCAATTCTTTTACTTTGTTAATGGTATTTGCAGAAATATCTGGGTGGTTTTTAAGGGCTCTTGATACCGTTGAGATGCTTACGCCTAACACTTCAGAAATCTTTTTTAATGTTATATTTTCCATTTTCAAATATAAATTTATTTGTCATTCATTTTTTATCCACCGCAAACTTTGTCGCAAACGTTTGCGGACGCAAACAAAATTAATGTTAATTTTTGATTAACAATTTTTCCTACCTTACATAACTAAAATAAAACCTACACATTATGAATGCGACTCCGCTTGCAAAAAAGTTGGCCTCGGTACTGCTTCTCATCGCAGCTCCATTGATCATGATGGCTCAACAAAAAACTATTACCGGTAAAGTAACCGGCGAAAACGGTTCGGCAGTTTCAGGTGCTTCAGTTCTGGCTAAAGGAACAAAAGCAGGAACTCAAACCGCAGCAGATGGTACTTTCTCTCTCAGTGTACCAGACAATGCTACCAAACTCGTTATCAGTTCAGTTGGTTTTGCTGAAAAAGTAGTGTCATTAAACGGACAAACTTCCGTTTCTGTTACATTAGCAGCATCATCTGATCAAATGAGTGATGTAGTGGTTATTGGTTATGGCTCTGCTCGTAAGAAAGATCTTACCGGTTCTGTAGCTACAGTAACTTCTAAAGATTTCAACAAAGGAACTAACACTGCACCTGAACAATTGATTCAAGGTAAAGTAGCTGGCGTTCAAGTAATAAATAACAGTGGTGCTCCAGGCGGAGGAACAACTGTAAGAATCAGAGGTGCTTCTTCAATTCGTGGTGGCAACACTCCTCTATATGTAATTGATGGAGTTCCTCTAGATAACAGATCTGCAAGACCAGGTTATTCTTTACCTGATATCGGAAATACACCTGATGGCAATCCATTAAACTTTATCAATCCAAATGATATTGCTTCTATCGATGTATTGAAAGATGCATCTGCTGCTGCAATCTATGGTTCAAGAGGTGCTAATGGTGTGGTTCTAATTACAACTAAAAAAGGTAAATCAGGCCAGCCAAGTCTTGATTTCAGCATTTCATATGGTTCAAGTTCTTTATTAAAGAAAATAGAAGTACTTACAGGTGATCAATACAGAGCGGCACTTACCAAATTCGGTATCAACTCTAGCAATGATAAAGGTTCTAATGTAAATGGCATGGATGCTATTACAAGAAATGCTCCTACTAAAAATATCAGTGTGGCTATGAACTCAGGAAACGAAAATGCTCGTCATCGTCTTTCTATGGGTGTTTTAGATCAAGATGGTATCATCAACAAAACTAACTTCAAAAAATACTCTGCAGCTTTAAACAGTAGCTATAAGTTTTTAGAAAGTAAAAAATTGGGAATGGATGTTAACATCATCACTTCTCAAACAATTGAACAAATCGCTCCTGTTACCAACAACGCTGGTTACAGAGGAAGTTTGATTGGACAAGCTCTACAGTGGAATCCAACCAAGCCTTTCTATAATACAAATGGTTCTTTAAACATAACCAAAGGAAGTGATCAAATCAATCCTGTTGCTATGATCGAAGCTTACCATGATAAAGCAACTGTTACAACTGCACTAGCAAGTATCGCTCCTTACTATAAATTTAATAAGGATCTTGAATTCAAAATGCAGTATAGTATCAACTATAGCACTGGATTGCGTAAAGCATATATTTCAAACTGGTTGAATCTTCAAGGTGTAGAACGTGATTCTGCAAGTGGCATCAGAGGTGGTGTGGCTTCTGTAGGTCAAAATGAGTTGATTACTCAACAATTGACAAACACTTTGTCTTATGTAAAAGAATTGTCTAAAAACGTTAGTTTGAATGCAGTTGCTGGTTACGAATTCATGAGATTTGATAACAGAGGTTCAAGCCAATCAGGTAAAAACTTTGATAACTACGGTGATGTTCCTTATTACAACTACATGCAATATGTTGCTCCAGTCGACAGAGGCGGTAGTTCATTTGCAACACCAACTGTTGACTTACAATCATATTTCGCAAGAGCTATAGTTGGTATCAAAGAAAAATATTTATTGACTGCTACATTCCGTGCTGACGGATCAAGTAAATTCGGTAGCAACAACAAATATGGTTACTTCCCTTCATTTGCAGGTGCTTGGAATATTTCTAAAGAAGATTTCTTGAAAAATTTCAATGCAGTTAAAAATATCAAATTGCGTGCAAGCTGGGGTTTAACGGGTAACCAAGAATTCCCTGCAGGTGCTTCAAGAGGAATCTATAATTTTGGTCAAGGTTCATTGTTCCAATATTCATTCGGAAATCCGGATTTGAAATGGGAATCTACTGCAACTACAGACTTTGGTGCTGATTTAACAGTATTGAAAAGAATCAATGTAAGTGTTGATTATTTCAACCGTAAAACTAAAGACTTAATTTTCCCAACAGGTATTGGCGATCCAGTTCCAGTTGGTACTGCTATTACTTGGAGAAATATCGCAGGTACAGTTGAAAACAAAGGTCTTGAAATGTCATTCGCTGGAACAGCAATTATGAAAAAAGATTTCACTTTGGATTTAGGATTTAATATTTCATTCTTGAAAAACAAATTGACAGACTTCGTTCAAACTATTCCTACTGGTGAAATCAGTGGTTCTGGTTTGACAGGAGCTTACAGCCAGTTGTTAATCAACAATCAACCTTTGAACGTGTTTTATTTGAAGCGTTACATGGGTATTGATCCTCAAACAGGAATCTCTATCTACGAAGGCGGTGATGCTAAATTCTATGCAGGAACACCAAACCCTACTACTTTGTTAGGTTTCAGCGCAAGAGCAGGATACAAAAAATTAACTGCTGAATTGAATTTCAATGGTGCATTTGGTCATAAAATTTATAACAATACTGCCAATGCAGTTTTAGGTCTTAAGAATTTACCTTCTGATAGAAACGTTGCATCTACTTACTACAACCAAGCGGTTAGTCAAGGAGAAACTTTAGCAAATCCAGTATCTGCTTCTACAAGATATCTTGAAAAAGGAGATTATTTGAAATTGGCTAATGCAACAGTTTCTTATAACATCGGTGCTATTGGTAAAATCACGAAAAGTGCAAATGTTTATATCACAGGTCAGAATTTATTTGTTATAACTAAATATTCAGGATTTGATCCAGAGGTAAATACCAACAAGCAAATTGGTGATATTCCTTCTTACGGTATTGAGCACACGCCTTACCCAAGTTCAAGAACTGTTACTTTAGGATTTAATTTCTCATTTTAATTAAAATAAAAACCATAAATATGAAAAGAATATTAGCAGCTGCGATTAGTCTTTCAGTTCTTGCCGGTTGTACAAAACTGGATGAGAAATTGAATGGACAAGTTGCAGAATCACAAGTGAGCTCAGGCTCTAGCAGCTCAGGCAATGCCGCTGCTCTTTTACAAGCTACCTACGATGCGATGTTAGGTCCATTCCAGGATCAAGCAAGATTGTGGGCATTACAAGAACACAGTTCTGACGAGTGTATCGGACCCACAAGAGCCGGTGACTGGGATGACAATGGTGTTTGGAGAGTATTACACCGTCATCAGTGGGATGCAACACATGCATTCGCTGCAGATACATACACAGATTTAGGTAAAGTAGTTTTCGCTGCTACCGATTTACTTCGTTTCAATCCTACGCCTCAGCAAGCTGCTGAAGCAAGATTCTTAAGAGCTTATGCCAATTATTCAATTTTGGATTGTTGGGACCAAGTGCCTTACAGAGTTAACACAGGAGATCCAAGAGAAATCCCTGGTATCAGAAAAGGTACAGAAGCCGCTGATTATATCCTATCTGAATTAACGGCTATCATGAATGATTTGCCAACTTCAGCAGCAAACAAAGCCAATAAAAATGCGGCTAAAGTGTTGATGATGAAAGTATATCTGAATAAAGCGGTATATGCAAACAGACAAAATCCAACTTTTGCTGCTGCAGATATGAATCAAGTAATTACTATAGCTAATGATATCATCGCCAATGGTGGATATTCATTAACCCCTAATTTCTTTGATAATTTCGCTCCAACAAATAACGTATTGTCTACAGAGAATATCTGGACAGCAGAAAACGTTGGTGGTGTGAAAAGTGGAAACGTACGTAGCCGTTGGTTCTGTACTTTACATTACAATCAAAATCCTAGCGGATGGAATGGTTTCACAACTCTTTCTGATTTCTATGACAAATTTGATGCTAATGATACAAGAAGAGGTGGTGATTATGCAGGTGTAACTGATGTTTCTGGTTTGAAAGTTGGTTTGTTGGTAGGTCAACAATACAATCAAAACGGTGTTGCTTTAACTGACAGAACCGGTGCTCCATTGTCTTTCACTCGTGAAGTAAAATCTGTTGAAACAGGTTCTAATCTTGAAAGAACAGGTATTCGTGTTGTGAAATATGCTCCTGACTATACAAGTGGAGACAATTCAAACAATGATTATGTATATTTCCGTTTGGCAGATGTTATGTTGATGAAAGCAGAAGCTATTCTTCGTGGCGGTACTGATCCTAATGGTCAAACTGCTGTAGCATTAGTTAACGCTGTAAGAACAAGAGCAGGTGTTGCAGCTGCAACTTCAGTTACTTTGGATAATTTATTAGATGAAAGAGGTCGTGAGTTTTATTGGGAAGGATGGAGAAGACAAGACCTTGTTCGTTTTGGTAAATTCCTTGGCGCTTGGCAAGAAAAAGATGCTTCAGATCCTAAATATCTGATTTATCCAATTCCAGCACGTTCATTGGCTGCGAATCCAAACATGATTCAAAATCCTGGATACTAATAATAGTTTTCTCAGCATTTTATATGGTTTATTATCAGGGCAGCTTTATAGTTGCCCTGATTTTTTTTAAATGGCTCCCTAATCCCCCGAAGGGGGACTTTGATTGTGTTTTGTACTTTGTGGTCATTTAGAAAAAGGTTATTCAACACCAAACGCCAAACACCAAACACCAAACATTTCTTCCCCTTTGCGCTCTCAATTTCTCTACATAACTTACGCTCGCATGAAAAATGTTTTACTTTATTCTATTGGCTTTTTTATTTTATTTTCTTGCAACAATTCCACTCAAAAAAATAAAGATGGATTGTTTGAAAAAATAGACGCTCAATCTTCGGGTATACGTTTCCGTAATGACATCACTAATTCTAAAGATTTCAACATCTTCAGTTACCGAAATTATTATAACGGTGGTGGTGTTGCAACAGGTGATATTAATAACGATGGATTGGCTGATGTTTTTTTTACTGCCAACATGGGAAGCAACAAACTCTATCTCAACAAAGGAGATTTTAAATTTGAAGACATTTCAGAAAAAGCAGGCTTTCATAATAAAAAAGACTGGAGTACAGGTGTGGTAATGGTGGACATCAATCATGACGGTTGGTTGGATATTTATGTTTGTAATGCAGGTTATATAGACAGACAAGCGCCTGAAAATAAATTATACATCAACAACCATAATCTTACTTTTTCAGACAGTACTACAAAATATGGTTTGCAAAACAAAGGCGGTTATTGCACTCATGCAGCCTTCTTCGATTATGATAATGATGGCGATTTGGATTGTTATATTCTAAACAACAGTTTCATTCCAGTAAACACGTTGAACTATGCTAACAAAAGAGAACTACGTGCAGAGAACTGGCCAGTAGAAGATTTTCTCAAAGGTGGTGGCGACAAATTATTGCAAAATGACAATGGACATTTTAGAGATGTAAGTGAACAAGCTGGTATTTACGGAAGTTTGATTGGCTTTGGATTAGGAGTAAATATTGCAGATGTAAATGGTGATCATTACGATGATATTTATGTGTCAAATGATTTCTTTGAGAGAGATTATCTCTATATTAATCAAAAAGACGGAACCTTCAAAGATGTAATGGAAGAACAAATTCAGCATACCTCACTGGCAAGCATGGGCGCTGATATTGCTGACATCAACAACGATGGAATGCCTGATATTTTTACAACAGATATGTTGCCTGATGATGATTACCGCTTGCGAACCACTTCCACATTTGACAACTATGATGTGTACAATTTGAAAGTGAAAAATGGTTTTTATCAACAGTTCATGCAGAACGCATTACAACTGAACCGAGGTAATGGACGCTTCAGTGAAATCTCAAATTATGCAGGTGTTCATGCCAGTGACTGGAGCTGGGGTGCATTGATGTTTGATGCGGATAATGATGGCTTCAATGATATTTATGTATGTAACGGAATTTATCAAGACGTTACCGATCAGGATTTCATCAACTTCTTTGCCGATGAAGTCAATCAGAAGATGGCTATCACCGGAAAGAAAACAGAGATAGATTCAATCATCAATAAAATACCTTCACATCCTATTGCAAATAAAGCTTTTCGCAATAAAGGAAATTTACAATTCAGTGATGAAGGAGAAAACTGGGGATTCACAGAACCGTCTTTCTCTAACGGTGCTGCATACGCTGACTTGGATAACGATGGCGATTTGGATTTGGTAGTAAACAATGTTAACAGCGAAGCATTTTTATACAAAAACAAAAGTCGCGAAAAAAATAAAAATCATTTTATAAGCTTTCAATTGAAAGGAAATGAACCTAACAATTTTGCTATTGGAAGTACTATAAAAATATTTTCAGGAAATGATATTATTAGTCGTGAGATTATGCCGAGCAGAGGCTTTCAATCTTCGATGGATTATAAATCAGTTATTGGTTTGGGACAAAGAAATAAAATTGATTCGGTGTTGATTTCATGGCCTGATAAATCAATCTCTCGTTTTACAACATTGGCTTTGGATACTTTACATGTAATATCACAAAAGACGTCTGAGATCATCAAAAATGCTATTCCAATCACAACCGAAAAACCGTTATTAACTTCCGCAGAAAATAATTTTGATGTTCATCAGGAAGATGAGCAGATAGATTATTATTACGAAAGATTAATTCCGTTCATGTTGTCGAAGGATGGTCCCAAGTCAACTAAAGCTGATGTGAACGGAGATGGACTTGAAGATATTTTTATCGGCGGCACCAATGCCAAAACAGGACAACTATACATTCAAACTCCTAAAGGTTTTGAGAAGAAAGTCACACCTGCTATAGATCGCTTCAGTGGATTTGAAGATGGTGCTGTTTTGTTTTTTGATGCCGATAAAGATGGCGACATAGATTTGTATATTGGTTCTGCCGGTAACAATGTAAAATCTTACAGCAATGAGCTTATGCATCGTCTATTCGTTAACGATGGTAAAGGAAATTTTGAATTGTCGCAACGTTCTTTTCCTGCTAACAACATGAACATCGGAACAGCAGCAGCTTGCGATTATGATAATGATGGCGATATGGATTTGTTTGTTGGAGGAAGATGCATCACACAAGATTATGGAACCACACCATTGAGTTATATTTTTGAAAATGATGGTAAAGGTTATTTCACAGAGATTTCTGCCAATTATGAACCCATCAGCAAAGCTGGAATGGTAACCGCAGCAACCTGGGCAGATATCAATGGCGACAACAAAAAAGAACTCATCATCACAGGAGAATGGATGGGAACGAAAATATTTAGTTATAAAGGCAATCACCAATTCGAAGAAATAAAAACATCTTTACAACAACAATGCGGATTTTGGGAATCTTTGTCTGTTGCTGATTTGGATGGCGATGGAGACAATGATTTGGTTTTGGGCAATATTGGAGAGAACTTTTATCTCAAGGCCAATGATAAAAAGCCACTCAAACTATTCATGAATGATTTTGATAACAATGGAACAACAGAAAAAATCATCACCAGAACAATTGATGGGAAAGATATGCCCGTGTTCATGAAACGAGAATTAGAAGAACAAATGCCTTCTTTAAAAAAGAAAAATCTGAAATTTAAAGAATTTGGCAAACAGGATGTGAATGATTTATTTGGAAAAGCATTGATTGAAAAAGCTACTGTAAAAACCATCAACAATCTTTCATCAGTTATTGCAATTAACGACGGCAAAGGAAATTTTACCATTCAAAAACTACCGCCTAATATTCAGTTTTCATCAGTCAATGCGATTCAATGCGTTGATGTAAACAATGATGGAAAAATGGATATTGTTCTTGGTGGAAATAATTATGGTGTATTACCACAGTTCGGAAGACTTGATGCAAGTTGCGGCGATGTGTTAATCAATAATGGAAAGATGAATTTTACTTCATTGTCTGTTTCGAAATCAGGCTTGAATGTAAAAGGAGAAGTTAGATCAATAGATGTGATTAAGACTTCCACATCAAAATATTTATTAATTACAGTCAACAATCAAAAGCCAGTTTGGTATTTAATGCCAAAACAATAATTATAAATGCTCAACAGAATTTTAATAGGATTTATTTTGCTTTTGTTGTTATCATGTAACAGCAATAAGAATAAATTATTTGTGTTACGCGAAAGTGAAGAAACAGGAATTGATTTTGCGAATGCGCTACATTCTTCTCAAGCTTTCAACATGTTTAAGTACATGTATTTTTATAATGGTGCAGGCTGTGGTGCCGGTGATTTTAATAATGACGGGAAAGTAGATTTGTTTTTCGCATCAAATCAGGGTCAAAATAAAATCTATCTTAATGAAGGTAATTTACACTTTAAGGATATTACAACAGCTGCTAAGATTCCGAATGACGGTGGATGGAGCACAGGCGTTAGTGTTGTTGATATTAATAATGATGGACTCAATGATATTTATGTTTGCCGTGTTGGTCAGTTTGAAATTTTAAAAGGAAAAAATCAATTGCTGGTTTGCAATGGAATAGATAAAAACGGCATTCCTACTTACACAGACAGAGCTGCAGAATATGGATTGGACTTTAGTGGATTCAGCACTCAAGCGGCTTTTTTTGATTTCGATCTGGATGGAGATTTAGATATGTTTTTATTGAATCATTCTGTACATCAAAATGGAACCTTTGCGGAAAGAAAAAATTTCATAGGAACTTATCATCCTTTGAGTGGCGATAGAATTTTTCGCAATGATGAAAATCGTTTCACCGATGTGACACATGAATCACAAATTAATAGTTCGGCAATCGGTTATGGATTGGGAATTTGTGTAGCTGATATTAACAGCGATGGATATCCTGACATTTATATTGGCAATGATTTTCATGAAAATGATTATCTCTATATCAATCAAAAAAACGGCACCTTCAAAGAAGAGTTGAATGACCACATCATGCATACAAGTCAGTTTAGTATGGGTGTAGATGTAGCCGATATCAACAACGATGCATACGCTGATATTATTTCAATGGACATGTTGCCATCCGATCCTTACATACTCAAACGTTCTTTAGGAGAAGACGAATACAACACCTTCAAGATGAAACTGAATTATGGTTACAATAATCAGTTTACGAGAAACAACTTGCAATTGAATCAAAAAAATGGCATGTTCAGTGAAATCGGTTTGTATAGTGGTGTTGCTGCCACCGATTGGAGTTGGGCTTCTCTTTTTATGGATTTTGATAATGATGGTTGGAAAGATTTATTCATCAGCAATGGCATTCCTAAAAGGTTGAATGATATCGATTATGTGAATTATGTGAGCAATGAAGAGCTGCAGAAAAAAATAGATGCCAACAACATGGATGAAAAGGAAATGACGGTGATAGAAAAGTTTCCACAAATTAAATTACCCAATCGTTTTTTTCACAACAAAGGCAATGCAGCATTTGAAGACTGGAATGTGAATGTTGGCAATGATTTACCAACGTTTTCAAATGGAACTATTTATGCTGACTTAGATAATGATGGTGATTTGGATTATGTCGTCAACAACATTAATGATAAGGCGTTTGTCTACCGCAACAATTCGGTTGAACAAAATTCGGATAAAAGCCATTATTTACGCGTGAAGTTTTTGGGTAAAGGACTAAACCAACAAGGACTCGGTGCGCATGTG
>CALCNY010000045.1 GCA_937897585.1 uncultured Chitinophagaceae bacterium
GTGCGTAATTCAAAACCGGTTCGTTGGCCGGCATGGGAAAGTAGAAGTCTCCGTATTGCATATGTTTGTTATTTTAGATTATCATAAATATAAAAACTTATTTGGATTCTAGATGATTGGGGTTTTAGGAATTGGGGTTTTAGGAATTGGGGGAATTGGGCGATCACTCCTAATTACTAATACCTAATCCCTAACTACTAATTCCTAACTACACCTCCCCCTCCTTCTCACTCATCAAATACGCCTTAATAAATCCATCAATTTCTCCATCCATTACTGGCCCTACATTGCCCACTTCAAAATCTGTACGATGGTCTTTGATCATTTTATAGGGATGAAATACATATGAACGAATTTGTGATCCCCATTCGATTTTCTTTTTAGTAGCATTTTTGGTATCGAGGGCTTCCTGTCTTCTTCGCATTTCCTCTTCATACAGTCGGCTTTTCAACATGGCCATTGCTTTTTCTCTGTTCTCGCCTTGAGTTCGTGCTTGTTGACACTCAATAATGATACCGCTGGGTTTATGTGTTAATCGAACAGCAGTCTCAACTTTATTTACGTTTTGTCCACCACTACCTCCACTTCTAAAAAACGCCCATTCTACATCAGCAGGATTCACGGTAATTTCTATGGAATCGTCAATCAGCGGATAAACATACACGCTGGCAAAAGAAGTATGTCTTCTGGCATTACTATCGAAAGGAGAAATCCTCACTAAGCGGTGAACGCCGCTTTCTGCTTTTAAAAAACCATAAGAAAATGGACCATCAAATTGAAAAGTGCAAGTTTTAATACCGGCGCCATCACCCCATTGCCAGTCGAGCTCAGATACAGCCCAGCCTTGTTTTTCGCCATACATACGATACATACGGGCCAGCATCTCTGCCCAATCTTGGCTTTCTGTTCCACCGGCACCACTATTGATTTGTAATACCGCAGGCAATGCATCCGCTGGATCGTTAAGCGTGCTTTTGAATTCAGCTTCTTCAATCAATTCAAGAGATTTGTTGTAAGCAGTCTTCACCTCTTCTTCAGAGGTTTCGCCTTCTTTCCAGAAATCAAATAGAATCGCAAAGTCTTCTGCTGCCATTGAAACAGCATCATACATACTTACCCAATACTCATTATTTTTAGTTTCTTTCAGAATGGAAGTGGCACGCGCATTATCATCCCAAAAACCGGGAGAAAGTGAAAGTTGTTTATCGTTTGTTATTTTAGCTTCTCTGTTATCGACGTCAAAGAAACCTCCTCAAGACCACCACACGGTCTCTCATAATCTTTAATTGCTCTATTGTCATGGCGCAAAGGTAAGTGATATGATTTTTTATTAAAGCTCAATTAATTAAATAATTTTCAACATGCAATAAAAACTCCCGGTTTGAATCAGGAGTTTTTATTTTGTCGGCTAAATCAAGAGAACTGTTTTTGAAGCTTTTGTTGATTTTCTTTTGGTAGAAGTGTTTTTTCAGGCAGAATGAGCAAGGGGATATGGGTGTGAAATATCAGTTGTCTTGTTTCGCTTTTTATGAAAATTCGTTCCATTATGGTATGATGATGAGGTACAACAGCAATTAAATCAACATTGTTATCCAAAGAAAAATCCTGCAATGCAATAGTTATATCTTCATTTCTTGGAAATTTATATTCAATTTCTAAGGGCTTCAATAAATTAAATAATCGATGCGAGCGGTGAGACAGTTCATCAACAATACTCGTATTTGATTTTAAAACCCTGATGATATAGACTTTAGACTTAAATGCTCCTCCTATCTCTTTTATCCATTCGAAGGCATGCATATCAGTATGCACATCCATTTCGGTTGCAATCGCTAATCTTTCTATAGGTTTAAATGTTGCAGCTTCGGGAACTACTATCATGGATTGTGTTGACTTTCGGGCCAATCCACTCACCGTACTGCCAAAAGTTCTTTTAATCACACCTCCCTCTCCTTTCATTCCTGCTACAATCAAACAATTTTCAAATTGCATCGCATATTTAATAATCGAATCAGTGGCCGGGCCTTCTTCTGCAATTATTTCTATGGGTTGAACAGCGCTTTTTCTTAAATTCATTACTTCTTCCAACAAATAATCTTCTGCTGTTTTTCTAACTTCTTCAGGACTTACAATTACATACGATTCTGGAATTGAAAGCGGAATT
Organism: uncultured Chitinophagaceae bacterium; assembly: GCA_937897585.1. GTDB lineage: Bacteria > Bacteroidota > Bacteroidia > Chitinophagales > Chitinophagaceae > Ferruginibacter. The sequence goes on from CALCNY010000045.1 coordinate 2,165, forward strand.
GTATAGGCATGAAACAAAACAATTTTAGCACCCAAGGCACTCGCCAACTCTACGCCATATTTGGATGCATTATGTGAAGCCGATGAAAAATCAGTAACGATAAAAATAGTTTTCATTATTATTATTTTTTATAAAAATAGAGTTGGTGTTTCTATTTCAAAATGACGAATGACAATTTGATTTATGATTTTTCTCATCAACTCATAAATTAAAAAATAGCTTTTGCATTAATTGTATTAGGTATTTTGTCTGAAAAAAATATGCATAAAGAATTAACCAAATCAGAAATAACAGGCATTCTTCAAAGTCAGAATATTGGTCGATTGGGATGTACAGACGGCAAGCATCCTTATGTGGTGCCCATTACTTACTTTTTTGATGGAAATCATATTTACTGCCAATCCGAAGAAGGCAAGAAAATCAAAATCATGAGAAAAAACGCAAATGTTTGTTTGCAAATTGACATTGTAAATAGTATGAGAAACTATAAAAGCATTCTGATTTATGGGAAATTTGAGGAGTTGAAAAATGAAGAAGCCATTAAAGCTTCAGCACTATTAGAAGAAAATATTTTCGTTATTCTTACAAGATCAAGAATACATCAATTTGAACACCACGAAAAAAGCGAATTAGAAGATAAAAATAGAATCAAAACTATTTCATTCAGAATAAACATAATCGAAATGACGGGCAGAAGTCAACAAGAAGTAATTGAGCAGATAACAAATAATACAGTATCCTAAAAAATCTGATACAGTAATCTGTTGTAATTTTGAAATTAATTCTAAAATCAACAGTATATGATCATGAACAAGAAAACATTAGTCTTCATTTTATTCATTTCTATTTTCACCCTAACATCTTTTGCACAGCAAAAAAAGAATAAGGAAAAAGGTTTGTATTATCCTGTGGTCGTTCAATTTCACAGCGTATGCTGCGGTGTTCCTGCTGACAAGCCATTAATACAGTATATAACTACTTTCAAAAAAAACAATAAAATTCAAAAAATAAATGCCATTAAAATTTCTCCGATGGGAAAAGAAGGTGAGTATTATTTAGCGTTCCCTCTAAAAGAAATGGATAGAAAACAAAAATTTCTTTTCAAAAACAATTTGAAAACTATCACCGATAATATGAAAGACAAAGGCAACGCGAGTGTCGAAGAAAATATGATTATTTTCAAATCAGCATTACCAGCGAATGTGAAATTTAATAAGGTGGGATGGTAGCTTCCGAAGGAGGAATGTAAAATATTGAATAGCCCGCCCCGAAATCTCGGGGTAAAATAATAAATGTAAAACTGGTATTTAGGTTTTGAAATAATCATTTTCTCATGAAGGCAAATATTCAATTACTTGGCAAAAAATAACTTTATATTACTTTGTGCCTTCGAGCTTGTGGCAAAAAATAATTCGTGAATTCGTGGTTAACTTTTAAAAATATTGAAATGAAAAAAATATTATCCATCTTCATCTTCACTTTAGGTTTCATCAGTTTTGG
>CALCNY010000046.1 GCA_937897585.1 uncultured Chitinophagaceae bacterium
GCTTATGGTGAAGAATACTACAGTTTCGTAAACGGACAATTTACAACTCAAGGTGGAACGCACTTGGCTGCTTTCAGAGAGGGATTTGTAAAAACTATCAGAGAATTTTTCAAAAAAGATTATGATGCTTCTGATATCAGGGGTAGTATTTGTGCTGCCATTTCGGTTAGAGTACAGGAGCCTGTTTTTGAAAGTCAAACAAAAACGAAATTGGGTTCTCAAACTGTATATGAGAATGGGCCAAGCATGAAAAATTTCATCGGCGATTTCTTAATGAAAGAACTCGATAATTTTTTACATCGCAACCCTTCTACGGCAGAAGCACTGAAAAAAAGAATCGAACAAAACGAAAGAGAAAGAAAAGAATTGGCTGGGATAAAAAAATTAGCCAACGAAAGAGCTAAAAAAGCAAATCTTCACAATAAAAAATTACGCGATTGTAAATATCATTACAATGATGAAGCAACGGGTAAAGACAAAGAAACCATTCTCGAAAAACAAAAAGAATCAACCATTTTCATCACTGAGGGTGATAGTGCCAGTGGTTCTATCACTAAGGCGAGAAGCGTAAATACACAAGCGGTTTTCAGTTTGCGTGGTAAACCTTTAAACTGCTTTGGACTGACGAAGAAAGTTGTTTATGAAAATGAAGAATTCAATTTGTTACAGCACGCATTGAACATTGAAGAAGGTTATGAAGGACTTCGTTACAACAATATCGTTTTTGCAACCGATGCCGATGTAGATGGTATGCATATTCGTTTATTACTGATGACATTCTTCTTGCAATTCTTTCCTGACCTTGTAAAAAATGGACATGTGTATATTTTAGAGACCCCATTGTTTAGGGTAAGAAATAAACAGGAAACAATTTATTGTTATGATGAAACGGAGAAGCAAGCTGCCATGAAAAAGCTAGGCGCAAAACCAGAAATCACACGATTCAAAGGATTGGGTGAAATCAGTCCGGATGAGTTTGCACGTTTTATCAGCGTTGACATGAAATTACAACCTGTAATCATGGAACAAGGAGAACATGTTCAGAATCTTTTGGAATATTACATGGGAAAAAATACACCTCAACGTCAGGATTTTATTATTGAAAATCTGAAAGTTGAATTGGATTTGATAGAAGAAAATTTAAAATCATAATTTTTTTAAAATGATTCATATAGTTTTTAACGAACCGGATGTAGCAAGACTGAAAGAAGCGATTAGTCTTGATGAAAGCTTAACCGGAGAAGTGATGTTAATCAGAGATGATTTTGCTGTTGGGCCACTGGAAAACATTTACAGTCATGAAGGCATTGAATTTCGTAAGCAATGGTGGGCTAGTGTTTTGGAAGGAGGTGATTATGAAAATAAAATTTCAGAACACAGCGATGATAATGATACCGCAAAATGGCTGGTAGAAAAAATGCAAGAAAATGAAAATGAAGTTATCTGGATTTGGGCTGCACAAAACAAACATGACGTAAGTGGTTATTACTGGCTACTTCCTTTCATGAAAGAATTCCAAAGCAGGGTGATGATTTTATATTTAAACAATCTTCCTTTTTTCAACGAGAAAGGAAATATATTTTATCCAACATGGTTGTCAGAAATTCCAGCAAAAGAATTTTTAAAAGCTAAAAAATTAGCAAGAGAAATTACTTTAAGTGAATTTGAAGTTGACCCTGATGAATGGACAAAAATATGTGCTGAAAACAAGGGCGTAAGATTACTGGAAGGAGGGAAGAAGCTTATTCAGCATGATTATGAATATTATGATTCAGAATTAAAAAAGTTCATCATGCCTGATTGGCAAAAAGCGAGTAAGATCATTCACAATTTTTTGTCTAAATCTAAGCAAACTACCGGAGATGCATACTTGTTATGGAGATTGAAAGTGATGATTGCGATGGATCAGTTTGATGTGCAAGGTAAAGTTACCAATATGAAAGACTTTGAAATTAAATATCGTACCAAAGCTGAATAAAAAAGAATACTTAGAAATTAATGGCTACAAAGAAAACAAAAGAAGAATATACGCATAGCGACAAAGGCGTTAGCGGTCAGTATAAAACATGGTTTTTGGATTACGCCAGTTATGTAATCTTGGAAAGAGCTGTGCCTGCTGTTGAAGATGGTTTGAAACCAGTGCAACGCAGGATTTTGCATGCCATGAAAGAAATGGATGATGGCCGTTACAACAAAGTCGCCAACATTATTGGACAAAGCATGCAGTATCACCCACATGGAGATGCTAGTATAGGAGATGCGATTGTTAATCTCGGACAAAAAGATTTATTGATTGACACTCAAGGTAACTGGGGTGATGTGCGTACAGGAGATGATGCGGCTGCGCCAAGATATATCGAAGCTCGCTTGAGCAAGTTTGCTTTGGAAGTAGCTTTCAATGCAAAGACAACAAACTGGCAATTGAGTTACGATGGTCGTAAAAACGAACCCGTAACCTTGCCGATGAAATTTCCATTGTTATTGGCTCAAGGTGCTGAAGGTATTGCAGTTGGATTGGCCACTAAAATATTGCCTCATAATTTTTGTGAACTGATTGAAGCTTCTATAAAAGCATTGCGCGGTCGTAAGTTTGAAATTTTCCCTGATTTCCAAACAGGCGGCACCATGGATGCCAGCAATTACAACGATGGCAAAAGAGGAGGAAAAGTAAGAGTAAGAGCTACTATAGAAGAGCAAGACAAAAAAACATTGGTCATTAGAAGTGTTCCCTTCGGCGTTACAACTACTCAATTGATGGAGAGTATTGTAAAAGCTAATGACCAAGGAAAGATTAAGATTAAAAAAGTAATGGATCATACTGCAGCCGATGTCGAAATCATCATTGAACTAGCCGCAGGTATTTCACCAGATATCACCATTGATGCTTTATATGCATTCACAGATTGTGAAGTGAGCATTTCTCCTAATGCCTGCGTGATTGTTGAGCAGAAACCTCAATTTCTAACAGTCACCGAATTATTGAAAATTTCTGCCGAGAATACAAAAGAACTTTTAAAAAGAGAGTTGGAAATCAAATTGGCAGAGCTTCAGGAAAAATGGCATTACACTTCACTTGAGAAAATATTCTTCGAAGAAAAAATTTACAAGGAACTCGAAAAGAAACATGAAACCTGGGATAAAGTTATTCTGGCAATTGACAAAGCTTTTGAACCTTTCAAAAAGAAATTAAAAAGAGAAATTACCAGAGAAGATATTTTAAAACTCACTGAAAAGCCTGTACGAAGAATATACAGATTGGATATTGATGAGTTGAATGATCAAATCAAAGGACTTGAAGCTGAAATCAAACAAGTAAAACATGATTTGGAAAACTTGGTAGATTATGCAGTAGCTTATTATGAGAATCTGTTGAAGAAGTATGGAAAAGGCAGAGAGCGCAAAACTGAAATCAAATTATTTGATACCATTCAGGCAAAATCTGTAGCTATCGCCAATACTAAGTTATATGCCAATTTTGCTGATGGCTTTATAGGTACTTCGTTGAAGAAAGATGAATTTGTTTTAGAATGCAGCGACCTAGATGATATTATTGCGTTTACCAAAGGCGGTACTATGAAAGTAGTTCGTGTGGCAGATAAAGTATTTATCGGTAAAGACATTTTGCATGTAGCACTGTTTCAAAAAAATGACGAGCGTACTACTTACAATATGATTTACTTAGATGGAAAAACAGGTGTGAGTTTCGCCAAGCGTTTCAATGTAACTGGAATTACAAGGGAAAAAGAATATGATTTAACCAAAGGCTCAGAGAGAAGCAAGGTTCATTATTTTTCGGCTAACCCTAACGGTGAGGCTGAACAAGTGAAAATTACTTTGAGTCCAAATTGCTCCGCTCGCAACAAAGAGCTCGATTTCTATTTTGAAGAACTGGAGATTAAAGGAAGAAGCAGTATGGGTAATACAGTTACCAAGTATCCAGTAAAATCTGTGAAATTTAAAGAAGCCGGCAAATCAACTTTAAGTGCTAAGAAAATGTGGTTTGATGATAAGTTTGGCAGATTGAATACAGAAGAAAAAGGTGATTATTTAGGCATGTTTGATGCAGAAGATAGAATACTTGTTATATACAATGATGGCAATTACGAAATAACAGACCAAGAATTGACGCAGCGTTTTGATCCGGAGAAAGTGTTGTTGATTGAAAAATATGGTGCCGAAAAAATCATTTCCGCAGTTTATTTAGACAATGAAAAATTGCAATTCAATATCAAACGATTTAAAATAGAAACCACTACGCTAAATTCTAAATTCTTTTTTATTAAAGAAGGGAAAGAAAATTATCTTGAAGCCGTTTCTACATCAGCTTCTCCAATACTAAAAGTTCAAACTGGTCGTGGGCAACAAATCAATGTGAAGAAATTCAAAGTTGCGGATTTGGTTGAAGTTATGGGTTGGAAGGCTGTTGGCGCTAAATTAACCGACTTTTCAAAATCAGTTGAAATGGAGTGGGAGGAGAAGAAGGAGAAAGGGGATAATCAGGGGGAGTTGTTTTGATAAAAGGTTCCGAAGGTTCAAAAGGTTTAATTAGTTCAAAAGGTTCTTTCTCAGCAATGTCTCCTGCAAGGGACGTTGCGTATGCAGATATATTTTTTGCCACGAAGACACTAAGACACAAAGATTCACAATGAAACCAAAATGTTTTTGATCTGTTGTTCTTTTAATCCAGTTGAATAAAATGGACGAATTGTATTACTTAATTCCACACTAAAAAATTCGTGAATTCGTGGCTATCTATCACGAAACGTTCCGAAGGAACGAAATTAAACTATTAACATTTCGGGCTAAAAACAAGATGTTCCTATGGAACATTACTTCTAAGCAATGTCTCCTGAAAGGGACGTTGCGTATTGTAAAGATTTGTTTTTTGCCACTAAAACACCAGGACACAAAGATTCACAAAGAAAACATAACAGCTCTTTGATCTGTTAACCTTTTGAACTTATTGAACCTCTTTAACTAGGTGAGCTCTCCATCTCCATAATCTGCTCAAATACCTTTTCATATTCAGCATTAGCGGCATTCAGCTCTTCAACTGATTTTTTGTATTCCGATTCAGCGGTAAGGAATTTAGATTTGTCGCCATAAACTGCTGGATCAGCCAATTTATTTTCGAGCGTGTTTTTGTTAGTATTCAAAACGGCCAACTTTTCTTCAAGTTGCTTAAATCTGTTTTTTAATTTTTGCAACTCCTTTTTTGCATCATTTGAAATAATTTTTTCAGGAGCTTTTTCAACTTTTACTTCAACCTTTTCCACTTTTGGAGCAGCTGCTTGAAGTTTTTTAGCATCCGCTTCAGCTTTTTCCCTACGTTCTTTCCAATCTTCCCATTCTGCATAACTGCCTTTGAATTCACGGATTTGATGGTTGTCGATTTCCCAGATTTTATTGGCGATTCTGCTGATGAAATAACGATCGTGACTTACCAGAATCAAACTACCTTCATATTTATTTAAAGCTTCCACCAATAAATCCACAGAATGAATATCCAAGTGGTTTGTAGGCTCATCCAGCATTAAGAAATTGGCTTTACTCGCAATTACTTTAGCCAAAGCCACACGAGCTTTCTCACCTCCGCTTAATACTTTAATTTTCTTTTCAACGGCATCACCACTAAAAAGAAAAGAACCTAATAACGCTCTCAATTCCAAATCATTCTTGCCACTGCGCGCGTCTTTCATTTCTTCTAAAATATCATTGCTCATGTTCAACGCTTCCAGTTGATGCTGCGCATAAAACGATTCCATTACATTGTGTCCCCATTCGCGTTCCCCTTCAAAAGTTTCTGCACCGGCAATGATTCTTAACAAAGTCGATTTACCCTTACCGTTAGCTCCAATCAAAGCGATTTTGTCACCACGGTCGATTTCAGCTCCGGTATTTTTTACGATTTCAACATCTTTAAAACGTTTGCTAATGTGCTTTAATGTACAAATAATTTTTCCGGGTTGCCTTTCCACTGCAAAGTTGATACGCATGTTAGGACGTTCGATTTCTACGTCTTCGATTCTGTCTAATTTGTCGAGTCTTTTTACAATACTTTGTGCCTGTGCGGCCTTGCTGGCTTTGGCTTTAAATCTTTCTACGAATCTTTCCTGCTGACGAATATAATCCTGTTGATTTTCAAAAGCTTTTTTCTGCATGTCAATTCTTACTTCTTTTTCTCTTTCATAGTAAGAATAATTACCTGAATAGATATGCAGTTGTTGTTGGTATAATTCTACAATCTTTGTCGTCATTCTGTCTAGGAAAAAACGATCATGAGATACGATTACCACCGAACCTTGGTAATGAGCAAGATATTTTTCGAGCCATTCGATACTGGGTAAATCCAAGTGATTCGTAGGTTCATCCAATAGCAATACATCAGGATGTTGTAAAATCATTTTTGCGAGCAACACTCTCATTCTCCAACCTCCACTAAAATTTTTGTACGGTTTGTGAAGTTCAGCATTAGTAAAACCCAATCCTTGTAAAATCTCTTCGGTTCTGTGATGAATACTATAGCCGTCCAAAACATCCATTTCATGGAGCAATTCAGCATAATCATTGGCCAGTTTTTCGTCACCGGTTTTGGCGAGTTCTTCTCCCATGATTTCGAGTTCCTTTTCAAGTTCTTTAACTCTCACAAAGGCGCCTAAAGCCACTTCAAGAATAGAATCTTCGGTATCAAAACCCAATAAGTCCTGATGTAAAAAACCGATTGTCGTTTCTCTTCCTTTTTCTACGGTACCTTTTGCAGGAGTGTATTGGCCCGTAAGTACTTTCAATAATGTTGATTTGCCGGTACCATTGTATCCGATGAGTCCAATTCTTTCATTGGGTTGTATGTGCCAAGTAGCATCTTCCACTATTGTTCTGGCACCAAATTCGAAGGTCACATTTTGTAATCCAAGCAGCATTTTTGTCGTTTGAGGTGCAAAAATAACTGATATCGCTTTTGTTTGTAGATATAATTTTATAATTCAAAACTCTTATTTTAAGATTTAAACATTAAGCAACATTAATTGTTATAAATTTGCGCTCTTAATTTTTCCAACATGAACAAAAAATGGTTTTTAATTATCATAATTGTTGTATTGGTCTGTTTTTACTGGTTTTTTGTAAGAAATAATCACAAACAAGAGCAACCAAAAGAACAACCGATAACACTACAAAAACATTCTCCAGCTTTCAACGACAACATAAACAAAGTAGTGAATGGCTATCTTTCCTTAAAAGATGCATTTATAGAAGCCGACACTTTTCAAATTAAATCAAAAACTAAGGATTTTATTAATTCGGTAAATCAAATTGATACATCAGAAATCAAAAAAGATACCGCTGCTGTTTACGAAACAATTATGGCTACCATATCAGATGTTCGTTCTAATGCTGAATCTATTTTAAATCAGACAGACATTACTGAAATGAGAAGAGATTTCAGCAGTTTGACTGAAATGTTATTCCCGGTTTTTTTCAATGCAATTAAATATGAAGGTCCAACTTTGTATTTGCAGAATTGCCCAATGGCATTCAATGATACTGAGCCTGCTAATTGGATCAGTAAAACAAAAGAAATTATGAATCCATACATGGGAAAAAAACATCCAAAGTATCAATCAGGCATGCTCAATTGCGGAGAAACAATTGATACTATAAAAGCTAAATAACCACTAATTAATTTCTATAAAAAGCACAAATTGAAAACTAATTTTATTTTGTTATTTGCTTTATTTGCATTTTCAACAAGTTTCGCTCAGCAAAAGACCAATACAAAAAAACGATTTACAATTAGTGGTTATATCCGCGACAAATCATCAGGAGAAACTCTAATAGGTGCTACACTTTCGATCAAGACTAGCTCAAAAGGAATTTCAAGCAATCAATACGGATTTTATTCAATCACCTTGGAAGCCGGCAAATACAATTTGCTTTGCACTTCTGTTGGTTACAAATCACAGTCTATTTCATTAGAATTAAATATGGATTCTGTAATGAACATCGACATGGAAAACGGTGTGGCATTATCACAGGAAGTTGTGGTTACAGCAAAAAAAAGAGATAATAATGTGAAGACTGCCCAAATGGGGAAAGTATCATTACAAATTGAACAAATAAAATCTGTACCTGCATTTTTAGGTGAGGTCGATTTATTGAAAGTCGTGCAATTATTACCCGGCGTAAGAAATGCGGGAGAAGGCAGCGCAGGTATCTATGTAAGAGGAGGAGGCCCTGATCAGAATTTGATTTTGCTAGACGATGCAGTGGTTTATAATACCGGACACTTATTCGGATTCTTTTCTGTTTTTAATTCTGATGCCATTAAAAATGTAACCTTGATAAAAGGCGGAATGCCTGCCCAATATGGCGGACGTTTGTCAAGTGTTTTAGATGTTTCTATGAAAGATGGTAACAATCAAAAACTACAAGTTGATGGTGGTATTGGTTTGATTGCTTCAAGAGTTTCAATTCAAGGTCCATTGAAAAAAGAAAAAGCTTCTTTTATCATTTCTGCAAGAAGAACTTATATCGATGCATTGACAAAGCCTTTTGTGAGCAAAACTAGTCAGTTCAGCGGTTCAGGATATTATTTCTATGACCTCAATACTAAATTAAATTACAAATTCAGCGATAAAAACAGATTATTTCTAAGTGGATATTTTGGAAGAGATGTATTTGATTTTGTAAATGGACAACAAAGTTTGAATGTCAATATCCCTTGGGGAAATGCAACAGGTACCATTAGATGGAATCATGTATTCAGCAAGAAATTATTTGTAAACACAACTGCTCTTTATAATGATTATAATTTCTCCTTTAAAGCCAATCAAAACAACTTTGATGTGAAGCTGGCTTCTGGTATTAAAGATGTAAGCATAAAACAAGATTATGATTTCTATCCTTTTTCTAAACATAAAATAAAATTTGGTGCGGCTTACACATATCATCGATTCAAGCCTTCAATTGTAAGTGGCAAACAAGATTCTGTTGAATTTAATCCTGTAAATCCACAATTGAAATATGCTAATGAAGTTTCAGCTTACATTCAGGATGATTGGGAAATCAGTTCTAAGTTTCAAATCAATGGCGGACTTCGTTACAGCATGTTTCAACAAATTGGGCCTTACAAATTATACCAAACAGATGCTAATGGAAACAAAATAGATAGCACTGTTTTTTCTGGTGGTAAACCTGTAAAAACATATGGCGGATTGGAACCTCGGGTAACAATGCGATATTCTATTAATGATGAAACATCCATAAAAATGTCGGCCACACGTAATCTTCAGTTTATTCATTTGGTAAGTAATTCGGGATCGACATTACCTACAGATATTTGGGTTCCTAGCACTTATAAAGTGAAACCTCAATTAAGTTGGTTATATGCTGCTGGCTTATTTAAAAATTTCAAGAACAACATGTTTGAAACTTCAATTGAGTTTTATTACAAAGACATGCAAAATCAAATTGAATACAAAGAAGGCTATACACCCAACTCATTGGATGATACCGAAAATTCTTTCGTGTTTGGAAAAGGATGGAGTTATGGTTCGGAATTGTATATCAACAAAGCAAAAGGGAAATTTACCGGCTGGATTGGATACACTTTAAGCTGGACTTGGAGAAAATTTGCTGATTTGAATTTTGGTGAAAAATATCCTGCTAAATACGACAGAAGAAACGATTTAAGTGTAGTTGGAATGTATGACTTGAATAAGAAATGGAAATTGTCAGCCACCTTTGTTTATGGAACCGGTAATGCTGCTACTTTGCCTGAAAGATTTTATATCATAGATGGAGTACTAACGCAAGAGTATAGCCGAATCAATCAATACAGATTGCCTTCTTATCACCGTCTTGATGTTGCAGCGATTCTAACTCCTAAGAAAAACGAAAACAGAAAATGGAAATCTGAATGGGTATTCAGCGTTTATAATGTGTACAATAGAAAAAATCCTTACTTCATTTACTTTGATCAAACAGGAAGTTTAGGTCAGGGTAATTTACAAATACAGGCGAAACAAGTTTCTATTTTCCCGGTAATTCCTTCGGTGACGTGGAATTTTAAATTTTAATTATTAACCGCAGAGAATGGAGGTTATGATTTTTTGCAGCGTTTTGTTTGCAAGGGAATTAGGGATTAGGGGATTAGGAATAAGAGAGCTGATGATTTTCTTAATTAAGTTTAAAGTCTTTATAAAATTCTGATATCAATTATTTTTTTACTCGCTTGAAGAGTTTTGATTTTTTACTTTTGATTTTTTAATTGTTAAAGCAGTATACACCGTATAAACCGTAGGTACCAAAATTGCTGCTTCCAAAATAAACACAAACCAAATATCCAATTTGGATTGCTTCACATGAGCGTCTTCTACAGTCTTAATAACGATATAAGAAAAAAGTACAGAGATTATAAATTGTAAGTATCTGATGAGGCGTGTTGCCATTTGGTATTGTCTTTCTGCATTCTCTGCTGTGATGGCAGTCATGTAATTGAACTTGTGAGGATAACGATTGAGCCATCTCATTCCGAAAACGATAATCGTAACAATAGCAGGAATTAAGAAAATGGTTTTCTTTGAACCGTAATCATCAACAATTCCGTTAGCACCATAATGAATTGGGATGATTTCAGGGAGAGATTTATAGTGATAGAGACAAAATCCCCACATGAAAAAAATGGTTAGCAATGCCACCATTTCAAAAAAAATATCAATTGTTTTTTTTACAAGTAATATTTCAGGTCGGGGATATTCTTGCTTCATGAAAAATTATTTTGGAGCTTTATGTATAAACCTGATGACGCCACTTTTTTCAAGATCGGAGGTAATTCTAACTTCATAGCGATTAGGCCCATCCGTTACAACCATCAATGCAGTGTTCGGTGCAATGGTGCCTAAGTTTTCGGCATACATAACCAATTCGTTTACTTGGTTTCCATCATCAACATTTAAATTCAAAGAAATGGCTTTTGTGGTTAGTCTTTTATTAGAAAGCAATAAATCACCATTATAAATAAGTGAAATGCTATCCCCATCTACTTCACCATTATCGTATAAATCAATTTTTACGATTTTACTTTCTACTTCGATTGTTTTTAAAATTGTGGTTTTTCTTTTTTCAAGTTTGAAATCGGAATCGTTGGATTTGATTGGCTTGGTTTTTTCTTCCTCTTCGATTGATTTATTTTCAGTTGCTGAAACGTCTTTTTCAGATTTTACGACTGCGTTGTTGAGTTCTTTTTTAGGACTAAATTTCATTTTAACATCAGCAGTGTTCAATTTGTCTTTGGGTGTAACCAATGCTTTGGATTGATTAATTTGAGTTTTATTTATACTTACTGGTTTATTGAGATTTGCATAAGCATTGGGATAATTACTGGCCAAAGATCTTCTTGTTAGTTTCGTAATACCAAAACCGCAAGTTCCCTCTTGATTGGGAGCGGGAACCCAATTGCCCTCTAGCGTTTCAACATCTCCTTGTTTGAAATAAGTTAGTTTATGAACTTGATAGCAATTTCTGATATTACTGGGGATGTTGGTTTTTGTGCGGAGAATTTCACGGATTTCAATATATTTTTTCTTGAAGTCTATATTGCCTTCCACTTTACAAATGGTATAAAATCGCTTTCCAGCCTCAGTGAAGTAGGTATAAGATGATCCATTTACTTTGTCTCCTTTCACATCGATTTCAAGGACATATTCGCATTTGTCTTCGTAAAAATTTCCTGCAGGTGCGCTTTTATCAACAAACTCACCTTTCCATTGCCCAACAAAATTTTGCGAAATGCCACGTAAACAGCAAAAAATTGAAATTAGAAATAGAAAAAACTTGCCCATAATGTTATAAAATTTTACCAATGCAAAAATAATAATGATTTCTCTCTCAAAATATAATCTAATGATAGGGTATTCGCCAAGAGTTCGTTAAATTTGCAACTCAAATCTGAATATAAATTACGATGATAAAGATAACATTACCTGATGGTTCTGTAAGAGAATATGCAGCAGGTTCAACAAGTATGGATGTAGCTAAATCAATCAGTGAAGGTTTGGCAAGGAAAGTTTTGGCTGCTAGTGTAAATGGTGAAGTATGGGATATGAACCGTCCGATTCATGCTGATGCGAATTTTAAATTACTTACATGGGATGATGCTGAAGGTAAAAATACATTCTGGCATTCGTCTGCTCATTTGATGGCGGAAGCGGTTCAAGATAGTTTTCCTCATGCTAAATTTTGGGTTGGGCCGGCATTAGACAAAGGGTTTTATTATGACATCGACCTTGGTGACTCCAAAATGACGGAGGATGATTTGCAAACATTGGAGAAAAAAATGAACGAGCTGGCTAAACAAAACAATGCCTTTTTACGTAAGGCAATGCCAAAAGCCGAAGCCATTCAATACTTTACAGAAAAAGGTGATGAATACAAACTTGATCTGTTGACAAATCTCAATGACGGAGAAATTACATTTTATACTCAAGGTGGATTTACCGATTTATGCAGAGGCCCTCATATTCCTAACACCGGTTTTATAAAAGCGATTAAATTAACCAGTTTAGCCGGTGCTTACTGGAAAGGAAATGAAAAAAACAAACAACTCACTCGAATTTACGGAGTTACTTTCCCAAATCAGAAAGAACTAGACGAATACTTATTGATGCTCGAAGAAGCAAAGAAAAGAGACCATAGAAAATTAGGAAAAGAATTGGGCATTTTCACCATGGATGATATGGTTGGACAAGGCTTGCCTTTGTGGTTGCCAAATGGTGGTATAGTAATTGAAGAGCTTGAAAAATTAGCAAAAGAAACCGAATCAGCAGCAGGATATAAAAGGGTAGTAACGCCACATATCGCTAAGGAAGAAATGTATTTAACCAGCGGACATTTGCCTTACTATGCTGATAGTATGTTTCCTCCCATGGAATTGGATGGTACAAAATATTATCTACGTGCGATGAATTGTCCTCACCATCATAAAATTTTTGATGCTGAACCTAAAAGTTATAAGGATTTACCTTTCCGTATTGCTGAATATGGAACTTGCTATAGATATGAACAAAGTGGTGAATTATTTGGGTTGATGAGAGTAAGATGTTTGCATATGAACGATGCTCATATTTATTGCAGTAAAGAACAGTTTGCAGATGAATTCAGAGCGGTAAATGAAATGTATTTAAAGTATTTTAAGATTTTTGGTATTGACAAATATGTAATGAGATTGAGTTTGCATGAACCTTCCAAAAGAGGACAGAAATATATTGATGCGCCAGAATTGTGGGAACAAACTGAAGCTATGGTTCGTGAAACATTGATTGAATCTAATATTCCATTTATAGAGGTTCAAGATGAAGCAGCATTCTACGGCCCTAAAATTGACGTTCAGATTTGGAGTGCTATTGGAAGAGAATTTACATTAGCAACCAATCAAGTTGACTTCAATAGTGGAAACAAATTCAAGCTTTCATATACTACTCAAAATAATAGCACAGATGTACCTTTAATCATACATCGTGCGCCTTTAGGAACTCACGAAAGATTTATTGGTTTTTTACTTGAGCATTATGCTGGAAAATTTCCAACTTGGTTAGCTCCATTACAAGTAAAAGTATTGCCAATCAGCGATAAATTTATGGACTATTCAAATTTGGTTTTAAATGCTTTGAAAAAAGCTGGAATCAGAGCTGAAATTGATGACAGAAACGAAAAAATCGGCAAAAAAATCAGAGATACAGAAATGATGAAAGTGCCATATATGCTGGTAATAGGGGAAAAGGAGATGAATGACAAATGTGTTTCAATTCGCAGACAAGGGAAAGGCGATTTAGGTTCGAAAGAGCTTTTGTCGTTTGTAAACGAATTATCAGAGGAAATTTCAGAAAGAAGAGGAGAATAAGAAAATTTGTCCTTAATTTTAACCGATAAAAATAAATTGTAAATCAAATCTTT
The DNA here is from genome assembly GCA_937897585.1 of uncultured Chitinophagaceae bacterium. Lineage (GTDB taxonomy): Bacteria > Bacteroidota > Bacteroidia > Chitinophagales > Chitinophagaceae > Ferruginibacter. The sequence continues at coordinate 13,951 of CALCNY010000046.1, forward strand.
TAAATGGCATTTCCACCAAGACCACCCAGGGGCGCATTTAATCCCCGTTTCAAAAAAGAACAACAACAGGAACATCGTACCAACTACATGATAAAAGTGCCTGAAGTAAGGCTAGTTGGAGAAAATTTAGAACCCGGTATTTACCCAACTCCTGACGCAATGAAAATCGCTCAGGGACAAGGCCTCGACCTTGTAGAAATTTCTCCTGGAGCCAATCCTCCTGTTTGTAAAATCATTGACTACAACAAGTTTTTATACTACGAGAAGAAGAAGAAGAAAGAAATGAAAGCGAAAGCCAAAACCAGTGAGGTTAAGGAAATTCGTTTTACTCCAAATACTGATGACCATGATTTTGAATTTAAAGTAAAACATGCTGAGAAATTTCTTCTTGATGGAGATAAAGTAAAAGCTCATGTGCAATTTAAAGGAAGAGCCATCATGTTTAAAGAAAGAGGAGAGTTGCTCTTGCTTAAATTTGCCGATCGATTAAAAGAAGTTGGTGCTTTGGAAGGCCTGCCTAAAATGGAAGGAAAAAGAATGCTGGTGATGTTTGCGCCAAAAGCACAACAAAAACAAAAGAAAGGTTCAGAATTAGGTAAGTTGGTAGAAAAGAAAACAGAGGAGAAACCTGAAGAAAAGCCTGAAGCATAACAATCAAACACAATTTCATATAAAAGCTGTCTTTACGAAGATGGCTTTTTTAATTTCTATAAATCAATTACTTTGGATATAAGTTTAAATAAATACATCAGCGACTCCGGTTTTTGTAGTCGACGTGAAGCAGATAAATACATTGAAGAATGCAGGGTTACAATAAATGGACAAGATGCTTTTAAAGGTAACCGTGTCATGCAAGGCGATGATGTAAGAATTGATGGCGAACCAATAAGAAAGAAAAAGTCTGCTTCGGTTTATATTGCTTTTAATAAGCCGAAGGGAGTTACATGCACTACTGATACTAAAGACAAAACAAATATCATCGATTTTATTAATTACAAGTCAAGAATTTTTCCAATTGGAAGGCTCGACAAATTATCAGACGGATTGATCTTTTTAACCAATGATGGTGATATAGTCAATAAAATTCTTAGAGCAGGCAATGGACATGAGAAAGAATATATTGTTACAGTTGATAAACCGATTACACAAGATTTTATACAACAAATGCGAAATGGAGTGAAAATTTTAGGCACTACTACTAACAAATGTTTTGTAAAACAGGAAGGAGATAAAAAATTCAGAATTATTTTGACACAAGGACTTAACCGTCAAATCAGAAGGATGTGCGAAACATTGGGTTATAAAGTGGTTTCACTTACCAGAATTAGAATAATGAACTTCACATTAAGCAATATCGCTCCGGGAAAATGGCGCTATTTCACTCCAGCAGAATTAAACACCATACAAGAAATGGTAAAATTCAGCAGTAAAACTGAAAATAATGAAGATGGATTTGGTGAGTAATCTAATATTTATTCACACTTATCAATTCTGATTTTTATATTAAATTAATATTATTAATTTCACGCCTCCAAATTATTGGAATAAAAGTTACTGCTTTAAACTACAATATCCCTTGCATTAAACATTACGATTGGCCAGATGCCAACGTAAACTGTTGCCCTGAAAACTTGGGAACAATCAAATTTATGTTTGTGATAAAAAATAAATTATCACACGAGTAAATTGATTGCTTTTATGTAAATTTTTTAAGTATGCGTTTATTTTTGCCAGAGTTATATAAAAGGAATGTTCTATTATTTTGGATGGGATGGATACATTTTGTGATGTTCTTTTTTTGTCTTGGAATAATGAGCTTCAATCATCAGTTGATTGGTGGAGAAAGTGCTTGGGCCAAACCAGCCAGGTATTATTTATCTTCAGGT
>CALCNY010000047.1 GCA_937897585.1 uncultured Chitinophagaceae bacterium
ATCCGGGTATCTAGATAAATTGTAATGTGGCGAAGTCACTAAGGCACATAAGTAAAATGTATAATAAATGAAAATCATTTTTAACTGATGCCTTGCAACAGTTTTGATGATTGAAATTAATTCTGTCTGATTCTCGTCTGCAATAGCCTTTGATAGCTCTTGTTGAGCATTAGCAGCACCGAATAATTTTATAAAATCTAAATAAATATTCAGATTAGAGTAAATTTCTTCCGTTGATTTTTTATTTAGAATTACACGAGCATTGTACAGTTCGTCAAGAATAAACTGAAAACTGATTAAATCACTTTGAGTATGGTTTAATAAATCTTCTTTTTTTATAGAATTTAGATAACTCACACTGTTTTGAAGTGTTTCTTTATATGATTTGAAGTCAATCATTTTAAAAAGTTCATGACTTGTAATTTTTGGGTGTTTCGCAAGTTTTTCAAGAGTGCTTTCTACATCAGAAAGTTGTGAATTTGCAGTTTTACTATGAATTTTAATTTGATTGTGGTTTATGCCCATATCTTTATTGCCATTTATGACTTCAATAGATAATCCAAGGGCTTTATTAGCTTTTTCAGATGCTTGTTGAAAAAGAAAAAAGGACTGCGAATAAAATTTTTTATCGTACAGCAAATTAGCAGATTGTAAATCTTTCAATGCGATTTCAAGAAATATATTTTTTAATTCCATTTTGCTTTTAGTATGTTAAACGGGTGACGTTATTTTTTAAATAAATTACAAATGTCTTGTATAATTTGGATAAACAAAATCGGTTATGAATTATCACATTCTAAGTATTTATCTTGAGAAATAAGTAATTCAATAGTATTTTCCTTTTAAAAAAACTCCCACAGGAAATCTGTGGGAGTAATGCCAGAAAAATGGGGGCGAAACTGGCAAATTATCGGAAATTCATAGGAAAACTAACGGAAACGAGTAGGAATAAACCATTAAAATGGAAGGAAAGGAAGGGAATAATCTCCATTGCTGTTAGTGTTTTTCTCTATGATATCATGATCCTTCATGAATTTGATGTAATTCCTAGCCATTCTTTCCTTCACATCCAATTCTTCCATGACTAGTTTCACTAAATCGGCAGGTGAAACAGTTTGTTTCTTTGAAAAAATCACTTTGGCTACCTCAGTTAGCTCGGATAGTTTACGTGATTCTGATTCTTCCTTGCTTTTTTCACCTAGGAAGACGTGACGACCTTCCATTTTGCTCCAACCAAACTGGATTAATGGAACATCCAGTGGTGAACCGTCACGTACTTTGAGGGCTTTTACAACGCTACAGTTGACATTTGTCTCTTTTTCGATGAGTAATATCCCGGCAGCTTTACGTTGAACCTCAGAACCGAGGTGTCCTCTTAGTTTCATTCCTGAAGGAGCCATATGAACTACGCAAATGATACAGGTATTGTAGATTGCAGCCATTCGAAACAGTTCCTCGATGAGCTTTACTGAACTTTCTTCGTCATTGACCCCATTAAGCAAATCAGCAATACCATCAATAACGACCATGTGAATACCTCCATGCTCATAATACAAGCGATCCATGGATTCCAGAATGAGATTCATGCGCTCGTTTCTTGAAATACCCACTAGACCAAATGTTTTGAACCATGCAGGTGGGTGACTAAGGGTTGCTCTTTTAACGATATAGGAGACATTCTTGTACAGTTGGTACTCTGATTGCTCGGTATCGTAGAGCAATACAGCCTTGTTTGTCTCGTTTTGCTTAACGTATGTCCCAAGTGTATCAATAACCGCCTCTTCGGGCTTTATTGCGCCTGAAAGTAGCCCTCCTAGGTAATTAGTCTTACCGCTACCTTCAGCTCCGGCAACGCAAACCAAATTCCCTGGTGTCCCAATGGTAACATCGTTAATTGTAATTACTGGTTCCGGTGCTTTCGGTGGATTATCAAAGTCAATTTCGCAGCTTTTCATAACTGAAAGTGTGTCCTCGTATAAATGATCGAGCATTTCTAAAAACAGCATCATCAAATCATCGGCAGAATGCCCCAACTTGAAGAAGTCAGAAATGTCTTTTGCCTTTTTTGTCCCAGGCAAAGGAAGTAGAAGTGATTTTATTTGAAAACTCTTGTAGTCTTTGGTGAGCTTTTCCATAGAGTTTCTGCCTGTTTCATCTGAATCATACAGAATTGTAATGTGCTTGAAACGATAGCTCAGGCCTCGTAATAGGTTTTTGGGGATATGTGCTGTCTCACTGTTTAAGCAAATGGCATGAAATCCATGCGCCACAAGGCTTAAAACATCTTTCTCTCCACCGGTAATGAAAAGTATATCGCCTCTCACTGGAAGTTGCTCCAGACCAAAAACGTAGTTTTCGGTAATCTCACCAGTGTAAAGAAATCGAAATTGGGAGTGGGGGCGATAAAGCTTCGTGTATCTTCTGCCTTGGTAGCCGAAAATAGGCTGCTCAACAGTGCTTTTCAAAAAGAACTCTTTATTCTCTTTAGAAACACCGTGGTAGGTATCAATGGAACAAACATTGTAACGCTTCAGCACTTCATGGCTAATGCCATACTGTTTCCAAAAAGCTAGTTCTGTTTCATTGAACTCTTTGTATTGAATGGGTAGTTTATTCTTGGCAGTTTCAAAGCCATCGTGAATAGAAGGAATCTTACTGGCAACTGAAACTGTGCCTTTATTGTCGCGTACTACACGATCAACTTTTTGTCTTTGGTCTTCCAAACATAAACCTAGTTCACCGTCAATGATTTCAAGGATTTTTATAAAATCTGTTCTGTCATCACAGCTATATCCGAATATCTTTCCGACAAAGAAAAAGCAATCACCGCTGTATTCGGAATCACCGAAATCCTTGAACTTGTAAATGTTTGATTTTTTATCCAGGTACAAATAGCATGCTGCTTTGCTATCCTGGTAGAACGGGCTTTTAAAAGATTTACCAACTTTAGTAAATCGATTACCCAGGAAGTATTTGAATACATCCAGGCCTTTATTGGTTTTGTATAAAATGGATTCTTTGCTTAATGACATAAAAAATTGGGTTTATTGGTTAGAGTAATGAGCCAAGTGGTTTTTTTCGTTTGTTTTCTGAATATTTCATCAAATCAGAAATCAGTAACCGCCTCTGTCGACCAATATTGGTATAACCCAATTCGCCACGAAGCATAATTCGGTAAATAGAAGCTCTGCTAATGCCCAGTAATGCACTTGCATTTTTCATGTCCATGTACCTGTCTTTCTCAGGTACAATTTGATTAAGCTGTTTGAGCTTATCAATCTCTTTTTCTAAGTCGGAGACTTTGTGAAGAAGTGTTTCATAGTCGGTTTGTGGTATAAGAATGTTCGTACTCATAGCATCATGATTTTTGAATTCAGGATGCAATGCTAAAATGTTTGG
>CALCNY010000048.1 GCA_937897585.1 uncultured Chitinophagaceae bacterium
AAGATGATAGTCATTTACGGTCAACAAATGACAAATTAAATATGACCATTACCAATGCAATCTAACAAGATAACAATACATGAGCAAAGATGTATTAAAATAAAAATTGATATTTATATTTTTACAACAATATTATTCAGCCCCCTTCAATTCCAAATTCGATAAATGCAACAAAAGCAAATAACTATCCCCTTTCACCCTACCCTCCAAAAAAGCCCGATAAGATTTACCACCATCCTGAAAAACCAATGGTTCATTTCCTTTCTCCCCTGCTCCTAACATCATCAAAGATTCTTTTTCATGAAGTGATTTGGCCATATCAAATAGAAAATCAAAAGTCAGTCCATTCACATGACTGATCTGGTATTTTTTAGCGAAGACTAATTTTCTGCTCATGTCTTTTTTAGGAAACAATTTACCCGATGGCCTCACAGGATGCTCTGATAAAATATTTCCTAGCAATTCTTTTATAGTCCGCTCTTCTTTTTGAGAGCCATCGGGATTGTATACAATTTCTTTTTTAGAAATTTTACTGACAGGTTTTAATTGCGCATCAATATATACTTTGGTGGTGGCTTTCAAAAACCTTCCGGTCAGCTCAAGATCAATTTCAGGATGATGGCTCAATATTTCATTGGCAATGGCGTCATCATCTTTGTACTTCAGTTTTAGACCTTCATAGCTATTCTCTGCTTTACCTTTAAGCACCCTTACACTATGGGTTTCTTCACCTTCAGGAGTAACCATTTTCACCAATGGCTTTTTAGTAATTCCACTAAAAATCACTTCTGCGTTTCTGCCTTTGTCGTCAGCTAAGTTGATATATCTAGACATACATTTCTTATTTTTTATAACATTCCAAAATCAATAGAATCATCTGAATCTGTGGTTGTTTCATCATCCAAAACCACAACTGTATTTTTGTTTTCCAAATAATTAAATTCAAGCAATCGGCCAGTTAGAACAAATACTTCAGTTCCAGTTGCCAACATAATTGCATCAGCCCCTTCATAATCCGCACGATAATTAAATACAAATCGATAGTAATCATCACCGAGCATTTTCAATACATCTGCTTTTGTAATTCCAGTATCTTCAAATCCCATTTGATAAACAGCAGTAATTTCCAAATTGTACAAATCATCAACACTTGCATTTTGGAGCTTCACTTCCTGATCATATGAAGAGGAAACCAATACTGCATCTTTGCCATCCATATAAACTGCTTTCAGCGTTTTTTTGTCAACTTCATTGTTGTTTTTGTCTACAGTTTTTAATGCAGTGGCTCCCGAGAGTATGATTGTACTTCCATCATCCATAATATTACCGGTTGTACATAGATTTCCTGAAGCGTCTGTAACCAGTTCTTCCACAAAACCATATACTTTATCCCTGTCGATTTTATTGATTGAGCTTTGGAAAGATTTATCTCCCAAAACAAAAGTTATTGCTTTTGCCATTACAAATTATTTATGCAGTTCCCAGCCTTTTTTTATGTTTTCTTCTTTTAATAATTCAACCTTTTTCAACGCTTCCTTTTCTGTTGTACACAAGAACAAATCCTGTTCCAATGGTGCTTTTCTTCCGGCACTAAAATCTGTATAAACCACATTATATGCAGCGTACAAACCCGTATTTTCTTTGTTGGTTTTAATAACTGTAAATTTTCTCACCGCCATTCCGCCTTTGCCGGATTTGGTGTAAGATTCAGTATGTAAAACTTCAGAAGGAATTAAATTATCGGTTTGTTTTGAATTGATTTTTTCATCGATGAGATGCGCAACCTGATTAAAACCTGCATCTTTGATTGAAGGCGTTTTGTCTTCTCTAAAACAAATAAAAACAGGAGATATGCAACTGAATGAATTTGAGAGTTGCAGTTTTTCATAACCAGACTTTTCATCAAAATCTAGTCTCATCTTTCTAATTGAACCAGATGTATTCTCATCAAGCAAATCGATACATTTTATTTCAACCACCAATTCAGGCTTTATCATGATAAAAGCAGTCTTAGCGCCAGAAACTTCTGTATAAGATGATTCACAATGCAAAGGCTTTAGTTTATTTAAAATGTCAACCCTTTCTTTTTCAGAGAAGCCACTGCTGCATCTGGTGACAATTTGATATTGATTGTCACCCACAACCAAACCAAGCAGCAACTCTCTCAAGCTATCTTCATTTTCTTTTAAAGCATAACCCAATACAACCAAATCAATAGTAATGATCGGCTTGATTTTGTAGGTAATGCCTCCTGAAGAACGAACAATCACACCTTCATTGTTTTCAATATTTTTTTTATAAAAATCAATGATATCTTTTCTGCTTGTATGCAAATGTTGTTCGATACAAAAAAGGACATCGTCATTAAATGACGATTTCATTTTTTCATATCTGGAAGTAAAGTCATCAAAAGAATTATCGGATTCCCATTCCAAAATATCAAAAACAGCAAATCGCAAATCAAATTGATGAGGTTCATCTAATGCTGCTGCAACATGAATATTGGATTGAGAAACCCCATCTTTAAAACAGCAAATTTCTCCGGCTATGGTAAAATCTTTTTTAAGTTTCAATGCAGCTTTCTCAATTGACGGAATTGATTTTTCCGAGCCATCACTTCCACAAATAACAGCCTTACCATTTTTCACAGTAATGATTCCAAAATGACCATTGTATTTTATTGAGGTGAAATAGGTTTCTGCTTCTGTAATTTTCATTCCAATCTCATCAGGATGAACAGGAAAATATCTAGAAGCTACACGGGATTTATATTGAACAACTGGATTCATAATATTGCTTTATCGATGTCAAATATAAATATTCGAAAATATAAACAAGCATTGATTTTGAAATTATTTTCCCCATTGTAAATAGATTACAAAACGCTTTGAGACATTTGTTTTACAATCGCTTAAAATGAGCCAATAACCTTCTCCAACATCGATTTCAAGTTTTAAAAAATTCATTAAAAAATGGAATCGAACAAGTATTGTCCAATTGGACGCAAAAAAAGACACACCATCAATACGCCAAAATCAGAATGGAAAAAATACCGGCCAGATCGATATGTATATCATCTCAATTATGTCGGAAATGTGAATCAATCTGATGAAGATAAATTTTTAAAAAGACTGAGTTTTGTTTTTGATGGAATTTGTGGGAAAGATAGAGGACTAGGTGGTGTGTGGGCAAATAATCAAATACAAAATGTAACTAGTCTGTGGCCCATCTG
>CALCNY010000049.1 GCA_937897585.1 uncultured Chitinophagaceae bacterium
TGACCAGAAGACATCTTTATAACATTATTAGCAACAGTTGTTCCCAAAGGTTGATTTAATGCCAAACCCGCATCATAATTTCCCAATTTAATTCCTGAACCGCCTGAACAATTAACTATAGTGTTATTTGCAATCAATGCACTGTCTGCAGGTAAATAAGCTCCATTTAATATCAAAGGATTTAAGCTATCTGAAGAAGGAAATGAACCATTATAACTTATAATTGGACATCTAATTGAAGTCAAACTTCCTGATGATCCCAACAAACCTTCACAATAGTTATTATAAACTTTATGTCCCTTATCAATAATTCTTATACCATAAGAATTTGTTTTTGTAGGATCATCATTAATAAAGAAATTACCATAAACACTACAATATTTTCCCATTCTTAAAGTAAGACCACCATTGCAATTTTTAAATGTATTATAGCGATAAGTATTATAGTAAGATTTATTGGAAACGATTTCTGGTTCAGTTTGAGTACAGCCTTCAAACAAATTATATTCAATAATATTATAACCAAAAGTTCTGGAATTATTCCCCACCCCAACACGAATCGTTTCTCCACCGTTACCGCCCATATAACTTCTTCCTTTGAAATAGTTGGAATCTATTCTATGAAAAGTTGAAACTGATCTGTCAGGGAAATTGGCGTTGCTGTACCAAACTACAACCGTAGCACGAGCATTAGATTTATTGATGAAAGTACAATGATCTAATCTGTTGTTAGTACCATAAATAGCTACCCATTCATTTTCGACAGAATCAATTGAATTGTAGTTATCAAATGTGATATTGGAGATTCTTGAATAATTCGCAGGTGTACTGGAACTAGAACGGAACGACATCACTGCATTGGTACCTGAGTTACCATTGGCGAATCTAAAACCATAAACCATTATTTTATTTCCTGAAAACATGAAATAAGTTGAACCGGTAAATATTACGCCAGATCTTGTCTGGGCCATTACAACAATAAAGGCACTTGTTGAAGCTCCTTTGGTATTATTTAAAATGATTGCACCCCAATTGTAGGTACCATTTGCAACAACGATAGTATCTCCAGGATTTGCCTGATTGAATGTACTTGTCAACAAAGCCAAACTATTTACAGTTGTTTTTGCTGCTTTACAAATGCCTACTTGCAGTATTAATGCACATAGTAGGGCATACAGATATTGGTTTTTCATGAATTAGTGGTTTTGCAGTTGATTGATAACAAGTTAACTATCCAAAAACCGTACCTATAATTAATTAATAAATAATTAATTGGCATAAATACTTAGTTATCAACAACTGTTCAAAAATAATTCTTTGAACATCAGTTTTTAAAAGGATCCAGACTTAAAATAAAGTCGATGATATTCTTTCCTAACTCATTATTTTTTTCTTTTGTGAATTTACCATGACCACCACCTGGCACAGTAATTAACTCAGCCCTTACACCAACAGACTTATATTTCTCTAACAATTGTTGTGATTGCAATAATGGCACTGTTGAATCTGCATCACCATGAATGATTAAAGTTGGCGGTGATTTTTTATTTACATACCAGATTGGAGAAACCGATTTTGCAAATGCTTCATCATTCTTTTTAGGACCTAACCAATCTCCAGGTGATTTGCTTTTTCTTACCGCAGTTCCATAATCATTGTATGCCCATGCCCACACATCTGTGATACCATATTTGTCAATGATGGCTGCAACTTTTATGTTCTCAACGCCTTTGCAATTGGTATCAAACAAATGATTATTTGCTAGCAAGCCAGTCATTAATGCAAGATGGCCACCTGCAGAACCACCCATCACCACAATTTTATTAATGTCGATATTAAATCGTTTTGCGTTTTGGATTAGAAATATCAACGCACATCTTGCATCTTCCACAGCAGCCGGAGCTGTTGCATAATTGGTCATTCTGTATTCAATATTAGCGACAGCAATACCCGCTTTAAAAAATGGAGTAAATCCACCCTGACTTTCTTTTACTCCATTCTTCCAACCACCGCCATGAATATTTATAACTACAGGAGTTGGTTTTGATGATACCGGTTGATAATAAATATCCATTCTCCCCTGCCAGTCTCCCACTTTTGTATACATCTCATCAAGATTAGCCTTGAAGTCTGCAGGATATTCAACAAGTTTGTATTTTTTTAATGAATCAGGAATATCAGTTGCCTGTTGTGCAAAAGACACATTCATCAATAATAATTGAAATAAAAAAACGAAAATAAATTTTGAAAAATTATTTCTCATATTAATAACCTGGATTTTGAGGTATTACAATTGTAGTATTGTTGTCTATCTCTCGTTGTGGTATTGGCAAGATAAATCTATCTGGTCTTACCAATGCTTGCAACTCAGTCAATGTAAAATTCTGTGGATACTTTGAATAGTGACTGCTATACATTAAAGCATAATGATTCTTCAAAGTTTGTTCTGCTGTGATTGTCGTAAAAGTTGTATTAAATCTTAGCAAATCAAACCATCTTTGATTTTCAAATGCAAATTCAAGTCTTCTTTCATTAGACAAAGCTGTTTCAAATTTCAAAGTAGTATTTACTGAAGTAGTCGTCAATAAAACCTGACCCGATCTCGCTCTTACATTATTAATCAATGTTAAGCTTGAAGGAACATTACCTTGCGCTTCTGCAAGCATGAGTAACACATCTGCATAACGAATTACCGGCCAGTCATTTTCACCGTCATCAACATAAACCAAATTTGAAATGTATTTTTTTGCATACACTTTTGAATAATAATGTCCGATGTTAAATGTATCTCTCGGATCAGCTGTATTATAACTGCTTTCCAATTCAGAAGCAGGATAATTATAACCATTTCCATCACCATTTACGATAGCCAAACCACTATTAGTTGGTGCAAACAAATTTGCAAATGGAGAACCTAATCCTAATTTACCTGCCTTGTATCTAACGGCAAACATGATTTCTGAATTCATTTCATTTACAGTAGAAAAAACTGCAGCATAGTTTGGTTGTAAGCTGTATCCGCTATTTGAAATAACATCTTGTAAAAGAACAGAAGCTTCTGCTTTTCTATTTAATGTAAGATATACTTTAGCCAATAATGCTTTAGCAGCCCAGCTATTAGCACGACCTAAATCTCCATTGGCAATGTTGCTAAACGATGAACTATTTCCATTTGTAATAGCATTTTGTAAATCAGCAATAATCAACTTATAAATTTCATCTACACTGGATCTGTTAATTGATTTAGCAGCTGCAGGAGAAACTGGTTCGTGAATTAAAAATACACCTCCAAATAAACGTACCAAATTAAAATAATGATAAGCTCTGATAAAAGACGCTTCAGACGAAATTCTTTTTCTGTCTTCTAGTGTTACAGGAATTTTTATGGAATCATATGAAGAGGAGTTTATTCTTAACCCCAACAATAATGAATTCATACCGGCTTTTTGGAAAAGGGAGGTTGATTTTTCATCATTCAAAACTCAAACATTGATGATATATATTGTTTATGGCAATATGGCCCGGAAAATATCCAGAGATTTTTGGACTATTTGAATAGCCGACATTCCAGAATAAAATGGACAATTGAAATTGAGAAAGAAGGAGCTTTACCATTTGTGGATTTAAACCTCTGCAGAAAAGCATATAGAATTTCTGCTGGGATATACAGAAAGGCATCACATACTTTAAAGTACTCCACATTTTCATCAAATAGACCGAGGAGATCGGAAGAGCGTCGTGT
>CALCNY010000050.1 GCA_937897585.1 uncultured Chitinophagaceae bacterium
AAGTTGCACATCTGACAAACTCGGTTGGTTGCGATAGTGCGGTTACGATGAATGTAATTATCAAGCCAACATCAACATCAACAAAAGACACATTAATATGTGCTGCAGCATTGCCAATCACTTGGAACGGATTAACCTGCAACACTGCTGGAACCCAAATTGCACACTTGACAAACTCGGTTGGTTGCGATAGTGCAGTTACTATGAATGTGATTATCAAACCGACATCAACATCAACAAAAGATAGTTCAATTTGTGCAGTTGCTTTACCAATCACATGGAACGGATTAACCTTTAATACTGCCGGAACACAAGTTGCACATTTATTAAACTCAGTTGGTTGCGATAGTGCAGTTACAATGAATGTGATTATTAAACCAACATCAACATCTACCAAAGATTCTTCAATCTGTTTAGCAGCATTACCAATCACCTGGAACGGATTAACGTTCAATACTGCCGGAACACAAGTTGCACATCTGACAAACTCGGTTGGTTGCGATAGTGCGGTTACGATGAATGTGATTATCAAACCGACATCAACATCAACAAAAGATAGTTCTATATGTGCTGCAGCATTGCCAATTACATGGAATGGGTTAACGTTCAATACTGCTGGAACCCAAATTGCACACTTGACAAACTCGGTTGGTTGCGATAGTGCGGTTACAATGAATGTGATTATCAAACCAACATCTGCGAGCACTAATTCAACAACAGTATGCCCAGCTCAATTACCATACTCCTGGAACGGATTAACATTTACCGGCCCATCAACTCAAACGGTTACTTTAACTAATGCAGCAGGATGTGATAGTACCGCAACATTAACACTTACGGTAAACGCAATAAGCAGCAGCACTACAAATGTTACAGTTTGTACTTATCAATTACCATACACTTGGAATGGTCAAAATTATAACGCCTCTGGAACTTACTCTTATGGCCCAATATCGAATACAGTTGGTTGTGATAGTTTTGCCATTCTTGCGCTTACGGTTTCGAATGTTCAACAACCTACCGTCGGTCATGATACCATTGTTTGCGGCAATCAAGCTCAGTTACATTCAATAGGAACATCTGGTTTTTGGAATGCTATTGGTTCTAATTCAAGTTTAGTGAATGTAATTCCTGCAAATAATCCTAATGCTATCGCAACAGTTTCTTCCTTATGCGATGCATATACTTTTGTATGGCATGAAATAAATGGAGGGTGCTCATTGACTGATACCATTATCATTGGATTTCAGGATGATGCAACACATATAGTTGGTTCATGTTCTCCCGTTATTGATACAAATTGTTTGGGACCTATTTCAATTTCTCCGGCAACTGTAATAGGTCCAATTTGCAGCTATTCGGGAATATGCAATTCTCCGTCTCCTGCTTTACAACAATTGACTGATACGTTAACCGCTAATGATTGTGTTACTACAAGTACATGTCATTGGGAGTGGCATTATTTAGGAGATGTAGATAATGTTCCTCCTGCAAGTCCGATTAGCGTCATTTTTTCTCCAGATTCACTGACTGAAAATGTTACCATAACACCTTCCACAGATGGTATTTATAGTTTTGATTGGGTTTGTTCAACAACCACAACCGGAACAAATTGTAACACCACAACTTATGGTTGCACGCCTTCAATAATACGCGCGCCAAAAACTTTTGCTTTCTACCCAACAAAGACAAACTCAGAGATTGTTATTTTACCTTGCGACAATCAGTTTCCTTACATCTGGAATGGAATTGCTTGCTGGAACCAAGGAACTTATACAGCTACATTATCAAGTTCTGTTGGTTGTGACTCCATTGTTACTTTAGATTTGATGTCGGGAGTTAGCACGTATCCAACATTCTTACCAATTTCAATTTGTGTTGGATCACCTCAAACATCTTTACCATCACAGTCTTTGGAAGGTATAACAGGAACTTGGTTTCCATCGGTAATTGACAATTCAACACCAGGGACATATAACTATACATTTATACCAGATTCTTGGCAATGTGCAACTTCATCAACACTTACTGTTGTTGTAAATGCGCCATCGCCACCACCTATCGTTGCTTGTTATGAAACAGCGACATTCAATCCAGCTACTTGTTCGTGGGATGTAACAGGTGTACAACCACCACCTCCTGCAGTTGCTTGTTATGAGACAGCCACATTCAACACGGTTACCTGTTCGTGGGATGTTACTGGCGTACAACCGCCAGCACCTATTGTTGCCTGTTATGAAACTGCAATATTTAATACAGTTACCTGTTCGTGGGATATTACCGGCGTTCAACCGCCACCTCCTGTAGTTGCTTGTTATGAAACAGCGACATTTAATCCGGTTACTTGTTCGTGGGACATTACCGGCGTTCAACCGCCACCTCCTGCAGTTGCTTGTTATGAAACGACAACATTTAATACAAATACATGTACTTGGGATATTTTTGGGACAGCACCAATTCCATTGAGTTTGATTGTATCGTCATGTAACAATTATATTTGGCATGGAACAACTTATTACACTTCGGGAGATTATCTCTTCAATTACATAAATGGTAGCGGATGTCAATTAACAGACACATTGCATTTAACCATCAGCAATGGCATTCCTGTTGCAACAACAATCACCGCATGTGAATCATACACTTGGAATGGAACGACTTATACATCAAGTGGAGATTATCAATACACTTATCCAAGTGGATCAGGATGTAATACAACAGATACATTACATCTAACAATCACCAACAGTACTCATAATGCCACTACACAAACATCATGCGAATCGTTTGTATGGAACGGCACTACTTATAACACAACTGGTGATTACACATACGCATATACGAATGCATTAGGTTGTCCATCTGTTGATACATTACACTTGACGATAACCAACGGCACACATAATGCAGTTACCATTACAAATTGCGAATCTTATGTTTGGAACGGCACAACTTATAACACATCAGGAGATTACTTATTCAATTACACGAATGCATCTGGCTGCGCATCGACTGATACTTTACACTTAACAATTAACAACGGCACGCATAATGCCACAACACAAACATCTTGCGAATCATATGTTTGGAACGGCACAACCTACACAACAAGTGGAGATTACTTATTCAATTACACGAATTCATCTGGATGTGCATCAACAGATACATTGCATTTGATCATCACCAACGGCACACATAATGCTACCACACAAACATCATGCGAATCTTATGTTTGGAACGGCATAACTTATAACACATCAGGTGATTACTTATTCAACTACACGAATGCATCTGGATGTGCATCAACAGATACTTTACACTTAACGATTACGATCGGAACGTATACAGCCATCACTCAAAGTGCCTGCGGAAGTTTTGTTTGGAACGGAAATACATATACAGCAAGCGGCGACTATATTTATAATTATACAAATGCTTCGGGTTGTTCATCAGCAGACACATTGCATTTAACCATCAGCAATGGCATTCCTGTTGCCACAACAATTACTGCATGTGAATCTTATACTTGGAATGGAAATACATATACCACAAGTGGAGATTATCAATACACTTATCCAAGCGGATCGGGATGTAATACAACTGATACACTCCATTTAACAATCACCAACGGCACACACAATGCCGTTACCATTACAAATTGTGAATCATATGTTTGGAATGGAACAACATATACCATATCAGGAGATTACACTTTTGATTACACAAACCCATCTGGTTGTGCTTCAACAGACACTTTGCATTTAACGATTACCAACGGCACTCAAACAGCAATCACTCAATCTGCATGTGGAAGCTTTGTTTGGAACGGAACTACTTACACAACAAGCGGTGACTACTTATTCAATTACACGAATTCATCTGGCTGTACATCAACAGATACTTTACACTTAACAATCACCAACGGCACGCATAATGCTACAACACAAACATCTTGCGAATCGTTTGTTTGGAATGGCACAACATATACAACAAGCGGCGACTACTTATTCAATTACACGAATGCATCTGGATGCGCATCGACTGATACTTTACACTTAACGATAACCAACGGCACGCATAATGCTACAACACAAACATCATGCGAATTATATGTTTGGAACGGAACGACTTATAACACTTCAGGTGATTACACATTTGCATACACGAATGCATCTGGCTGCGCATCGACTGATACTTTACACTTAACAATCACCAACGGCACACATAATGCTACCACACAAACATCATGCGAATCGTTTGTTTGGAACGGCACAACATACACAACAAGCGGAGATTACTTATTCAACTACACGAATACATCTGGATGCGCATCGACTGATACTTTACACTTAACGATAACCAACGGCACACATAATGCTACCACACAAACATCATGCGAATCATATAATTGGCATGGCACCACATACACCACGTCCGGAATTTATTTGTACAACTATACAAACGCATTAGGCTGTGTTTCAGTTGATACTTTACATGTAACCATTACCAACGCCACTCACACAGTTTCAACAGCATCAGCTTGTCAATCTTATACATGGCATGGAACCACTTATTCTACAAGCGGCACTTATCATTTTGATTATACAAATAGTCTTGGTTGTGCATCCGCCGATACTTTGCATCTGACAATTACTAACGGTACACATCAATCTATAATTCAATCTGCTTGTAACAATTTTATTTGGCATGGTGCTACTTATAATAACTCCGGAACCTATATTTATAATTATACTGATAATAACGGTTGTGCTTCTGCTGATACTTTACACATCAGTATTTATTTACCAACTTCAAGTACAACCAATATTTCAATTTGCAGCAGTGAACTTCCTTATTCATGGAATGGTCAGTTATTTACAACAGGAGGTTCTCATGTTGTTATACTCACCAACCAAAATGGCTGTGATTCAACAGCAACTTTGCAACTTAACGTAAATCCAACTCCACCTGCACCTCAGATAACACCAAATCAATTGATCTGTCAATATGCGGCTTCAACGCCTTTATCTGCAATTGGCGTTTATCCATTACTGTGGTATACAGCTCCAATTGGCGGCACAGGTTCATCGGTCGCTCCAACACCATCAACTTCTGTTTTTGGAATCTCTCATTATTATGTAAGTCAGATAAATGGAAATTGCGAAAGCCCAAGAATCGATATAACAATAAGGGTTGTACGAAAACCTGATTTAGGAAATGATAAGGATTTGCATATTTGCTTTGGAGAGTCTGTAAACCTAAATACTTATTTCAGTACAGGCAATATGAATTTCAGCTGGACAAACAATAATACTGCAGTTACTAATCCTTCACATATTACAACTCAAGGTGATTACCAGTTGGTGGTGGTAAATTCTTATGGTTGTTATGATACTGCGTTAATTCATCTTGCTGTTCAACCACAAATAATAGCAAACGCTGGTCCAGACGACAATGCCGTTTACAATGAGCCTTATCAATTGAACGGTTCTGGAGGCAATCACTATTTATGGTCACCTGCTTCTTATTTAAATAACCCGGTAATTGCAAATCCGCTTGCTGTATTAACTGATGAAATACAATTCATACTTACGGTATATGATGACTTTGGTTGTTCAGATAAAGATACCGTTGTTATAAAAGCCTATAAAGGTCCAACTTTCTACATACCTAATGCGTTTACCCCTAACGGTGATGGCATTAATGATAATTTCAAACCAACATATGTTGGCATTAAAAGACTGGAGTATTTCAGAGTTTATGACAGATATGGCGTATTGGTTTTTGAAACGAGCAGCATGAATAAAGCCTGGGATGGTTTCTTCAAAAGCACCAAACAAAATACAGGTAATTTCGTTTATATCGTAAAAGGAATCGATCAATACGGGCAAGAAAAAGTAATGAAAGGAAATGTTGTGCTGATCAGATAATAAATATCAATTCCCTTTTTTACGTATTTCTACTTAGCAGATTCATAATTATACACTCAATTATTATTTTAAATAGCAATTCACTTTTTATCAGAAACTTACCTGATTATTTTAGTATTGTCCTTCTTCAATCCATATTTCCAATCCATCTTATTTAAAATCATATCCAAAAGGAATTGTCATTAGGGTATGATATTTATTATTAATTTTAAACTAAGTATTAATACGTAGTGTGTGTAGGTGTAATTAACTAAATAAACTTTATACAAAACATTGATTTCAATAGCGCGTTCTGATTGTGATAATTTTGCCATCCCGTTTAAAAACTGTTAAATTTTAATTGTTTAAAAATTTAAATTTTATGAGAACCCAAATAGTCAATTACATTAATAACAAATGGTCTGGCATAAATGAAAATGAAGCTGCTAATAAAAATGTTCAGCTAGTCATTGTGTTTGCAGAAAGAAGTTTGTTAGAAAAAGGAATTGTAGTTAAAAAATTAAAAACCTCATATCCAAAAGCAAAAATCATCAGTTGTTCTACTGCGGGAGAAATCAATGATAATAATTCACAGGAAAATTCGGCAGTTTGCACCACCATTAGTTTTGATCATACTCCATTTAATATTGTTGCTGATAATATCAAAAATCATAAAAACAGTTTTGAATTGGGTGCACAACTTTCAAAAAATCTACCTACAAAAGATCTTAAATATGTGTGGATTGTTTCTGATGGCGGTTTGATTAATGGCGACGATCTGATTAAAGGCATTCAGTCTTTTACTGGAAAATCGGTCATGGTTTCTGGTGGATTGGCTGGTGATGGTGCCAATTTTGAAAAAACTGTAGTTGGGTTAGATGAAAACGTTGCTTCCGGAAATCTTGTTTTACTTGGTCTTTATGGCAATAAAATAAAAGTAGGTTCTGGTTATCAAGGAGGTTGGGATGTGTTTGGTCCAGAGCGAACAATTACCAAATCAAAAGAAAATGTGTTATTCGAAATAGACAATGAAAATGCATTAGACTTGTATAAAAAATATCTTGGTAAATATGCAGAAGAATTACCTGCTTCAGCATTATTTTTTCCATTAAGTGTAAAATCAGCTGACAATGATTTTTTTCTGGTAAGAACAATTTTGTCAATAGATGAAAAAAATAAATCAATGACTTTTGCCGGTAATCTACCTGAAGGGTCAACGGTGAGATTTATGAAATCAAATTTCGACAGGCTCGTAAACGCCGCCGCTGATGCTGCAACAGAAGCTGTTGTAAACATGGGCAAAAACATTCCTGTAAATTTAGCTTTATTCGTAAGTTGTGTTGGAAGAAAATTAGTTTTGTCTCAAAGAATTGACGAAGAGTTAGAAGCGGCCATGGACAATATCACTAAAGGCGCAACTGTAGCAGGATTTTTCTCTTACGGAGAAATTGCACCTCAACAAAATAACAAAACAAGTCACTTGCATAATCAAACCATGACTATAACCACTTTTGCAGAATTACCATAAATCCGTATGTACCACAAACATTTAGAAAGGCAAATCAAGAAGTACCTTGAGGGTTCGGAAATCAAAGACGAACGGATACAGCAGTTATTGTTAGCCGTTAGTAATTCTTATACAAGTTTTGAAAGAGATAAAGAACTTAGCGAACATGCATTTTCTGTTAACGAACAAGAA
>CALCNY010000051.1 GCA_937897585.1 uncultured Chitinophagaceae bacterium
AGCAGAACTGCAGACATAACTTATGATGGCTATGAAAATATATTAGGATTTAATTTTTCTACTGACCGTGAAATTTCTGTTTCAGAAAAAAATAAGTTAGATGTAAAACTGAATTACAAACAATACGAGTTTAATAAAGAAGTTTCCATAACATTTAATGTACCCAAAAATTATAAGCTCAAATAAATGTTAATTGCTTAAATGAGGTTATTTATTTGATTAGCCTTTGTATTTTTGCATACCCCAAATTCAATACATGACAAAACTCATTTTTTCCATTCTGGCTTTTCTAACCATGAGTATGGTCGTATATGCTCAGCCAAAGTCGAGGGAAGAATTGGAGAAACAAAGGCAACAACTGAAAAAAGAAATTGAGGAGACGGAAACGCTTCTCAATAGTAATAAAGCTCAAACCAAAGAAAATCTTCTTCAGTACAATTTGATTTCCAAAAAAGTTAATTTACAAGACAGAGTCATCGATAACATCAATCGTGATTTGCATATGCTTGATAACGACATGTACACAATTTCAAAAGATGTACGTCGATATGATTTGTTATTAGACACCTTGAAACAAGAATATGCCAAGAGTATGGTATATGCTTACAAGAACAGAAGTAGTTATGATTTTATGAATTTTATTTTTTCTTCGGCCAATTTCAATGATGCGATCAAAAGAATTTCTTATTTAAAAAGTTATCGTAGTTATAGAGAGATGCAAGGAGATAATATTGTTCGTACACAGGATTTAAGAAAGAAAAGAATCCAGGATTTGAATGGTACCAAACAACAAAAAAATCAGGTGCTTGAAGTGCAAAGCAAAGAGATGGCAATTTTGGAAACGCAACAAAAAGAAAAAGATCGGGTAATTGCAGAATTAAAAAAACAAGGTAAACAACTCAATAAACAAATCGCGGCCAAACAGAAGCAAATGCAGAAAGTAAATACAGCTATTGCTGCTGCGATACGTGCTGCTCAGGAAGAAGCCAGAAAAGAAGCGATGGCAAAAGCTGCCGCTGAAAAGAAAAGATTAAAAGAAGAAGCAGATCGAATTGCCAAAGCGAACGCGACTGCTAATGCATCAACTGATGTTAAAAACAATCCCACTAAGACAACTATCACTCCGATACCAAAACCAACTCCTGCACCAAAAGCAGCAGAAAGCGTTTTGTTGAATTCAGAAAACACCGCATTAAATGCTTCATTTGAAAAGAACAGAGGTGCATTGCCTTGGCCACTCGACAGAGGTGTAATCTTAATGCATTATGGTGCCAATACTTTACCAAGTGGAACGATTATGGATGTAACTTCTGTAACTATCTCCTCTGAAATTGGAACACCTGTTAAAGCAGTATTTGATGGTACTGTAACTGCAGTAAAACCCATTGAAGACATGATTGTGGTGATTATACAACATGGTCGTTATTTTACCACCTATAGTAATTTGTCTGGAGTGACCGTACAAAAAGGCCAATCTATAAAAACCGGTCAAACATTAGGAAGAGTTGCTGCTAATTTTGATGGCATCGGCGCGATTGATTTTTACATCAGTAATGAAACGAATAACTACGATCCGGAGAAATGGTTGAAGAGGAGGTAGGAAAATCAATTTGATGATGTTTCAATTTGGAGATTTGAAAATTAATTATTCATTTACCAAATCGACCAATTACAAAATCATCAAATTACATAATTATCAAATTGACATCACTCTCTCATACAAAGCCTCATATTGCGGCACTATATTATCAATTCCAAATCGTTTCGCTTGTGCTAAGGCGTTAGCCTTGAATTGTAAGTGAGTAGCATTATCTGATAGAATTGCAATTGCATTGTTACTCATGTCTTCAATATCTCCAACATTGCTCATATAACCAGAATATCCATGGATGTTTATTTCAGGCAAACCGCCTGCATTGGTTGATATTACAGGCACTTCAGCGGCCATGGCTTCAAGAGCGGCTAATCCAAAACTTTCATATTCGCTTGGTAAAAGGAACAAATCGGCAATAGGTAAAATGTCTTCTATTTGCTCTTGTTTTCCTAAAAATTTAATTTCGCCACATTGGTTACAGGTACGGGTAAACGCTTCTATTTCGGGTCTTTCAGGCCCATCGCCAATCAACAATAATTTTGAGGGGATTTTTTTATCTATTTCCAAAAAGATTTTTACCACATCTTGTATGCGTTTTAGTTTTCTGAAATTGGAAGCGTGTACAATTATTTTTTCTCCGTTAGGGGCAATCAATTTTTTAAAGGCATCAACAGGTTTTCTGTTAAATCTCTTGATGTCTATAAAATTATAAATGACATCAATTGGTTTTTGTATGGAGAAGTTGCGATACGTTTCTTCTTTGAGGTTTTCTGAAACAGCAGTAAGAGCATCACTTTCTTCCATTGAAAAAGTTACAACCGGACTATAAGTTTTATCTCTGCCTACTAAGGTGATATCAGTGCCATGTAAAGTAGTTATAACAGGAAGTCGTTTCCCCTGTTTCATCAAAATTTGTTTTGCCATATAAGCGGCTGATGCATGAGGAATGGCATAATGTACATGTAAAATATCTATGTCATGATTATTGGCTACATCCACCATGGCACTGGCCAACGCTGTTTCGTATGGAGGAAAATCAAACAAAGGATAGGTTGGTACCCTTACTTCATGATAAAAAATATTCGCATGAAATCCACTTAATCGTACGGGTTGCTGGTAAGTGATGAAATGAATATTGTGACCTTTTTCAGCTAATACTTTTCCAAGTTCTGTAGCCAGAACGCCCGAGCCGCCAAAAGTGGGGTAACATACAATTGCAATATTCATGATTGATTGTTGAAAGATTGTTTCGCAATTTAGCTTTTATGGTTAATTGTGCCAAAATGATGTTTGCCCCCTCAATCCCCCAAGGGGGAAGTAAGCCCCCTGAAGTCCCCCAAAGGGGGATGTGTTTTGCCGGGATAACCACGAATTCACGAATTATTTTTCATGAGAAAATGATTATTTCATATCCGTGAACCTACTTTTACATTTAATATTTTACATTCGATATTTTACATTCAATTCTACTCCTTTTATTTAAGTTTGCTTACAATTCAAATTTCATGAAGTACAGATTTTATTGTTTTATTTTATTGGCTGCTATTTGTCAATCAGTTAGCGCTCAGCAACAAGACTCCTTGTATATCAGAAAAATATTTAATGAAGTGATGACGAATGCCAATGCGTATGAAAATCTTCGTTTTATATGTAAAAAAATCGGTCCTCGTTTGAGCGGATCTGATAATGCTGCGAAGGCTGTTATAGAAACAGCCAGAATGATGAAAGAAGCAGGTGCAGATACAGTTTATTTACAACCTTGCATGGTGCCTCATTGGGTAAGAGGCGAGAAAGAATCAGGATATGTTACGTTGACGAACGGCGAAAAAAGAGAATTGAAATTATGTGCATTGGGTAATTCTTTAGGTAGCCCCAAAAAAGGGATGGAAGCTGAAATCATCGAAGTGAAATCTATTCAACAAATTAAAGAACTAGGTGAAAAAAATATCAAAGGGAAAATCGTGTTTCTCAATATTCCGATGAATCCAACATACCTATATACTTTTCATGCTTATGGAGAAAGTGGAGTCGCCAGATGGGCTGGACCTTCTGAAGCTGCGAAATACGGTGCCATAGGAGCGATGGTAAGATCATTGGCATCTAACAGTGATGATTACCCGCACACTGGAGTTATGAGTTATAATGATTCGTTTCCTAAGATTCCTGCCATTGCGATTAGCACCAATGATGCAGATTGGATTAGCACACAATTGAAAAACAATAAAGTAATTAAAGGCTGGTTTAAAACGTCTTGTGAAATGTTAGCTGATGTTCCTTCTGCAAATGTGATTGGAGAAATCAAAGGTTCAACTTTCCCTGATGAGATTGTTACAGTTGGTGGACATTTGGATAGCTGGGATTTAGCAGAAGGTGCCCATGATGATGGAACTGGTTGTGCGCAGTCTATTGAATTATTAAGGACTTTCAAAGCTATTGGATATAAGCCCAAAAGAACGTTGAGAATCGTCATGTTCATGAATGAAGAAAACGGCAGCAGAGGAGAGGAGGCTTATTTTAATTCAGCAAAAGAAAAAAAAGAACATCATGTATTTGCTGTTGAAAGCGATGCCGGCGGATTTAGTCCAAGTGGCTTTGGAACTGATATGAATGCTGAGCAATTTGCTAAAGTGTTATCCTGGAAACATTTTTTTGAAGACTACGACATCAATAAATTTTCTAATGATGGCAGTGGTTCTGATATTGGCTCTTTAAAAGTATTAGGCACCGCTTTGGCGGAATTGCGTCCTGATAGTCAAAGATATTTTGATGTACACCACGCCAAAACAGATGTATTTGAAGCAGTAAGTAAAAGGGAACTTCATTTAGGCGCATTTGCTTTAGCAGCATTTGCTTATTTGGTTGATCAGTATGGTTTCTAAACGAATTAGGCTTGTAATAAAAAGATAACGGGTATTTTATGAAGCTCTGGTTTACTTTGCTTCCAAGAATTTACTGTTTTGGTTTCAATTCGTTCAAGCTTTCCCGTTATGTCGACTCCAATGCAAATTTTTGTACTTCCAGCACATTGTTGAAGTAATGATTCCAGCAATTGATTATTGCGGTAAGGGGTTTCAATAAAAATTTTTGTACTGTTATTTTTTGCAGATTCAGCTTCCAGTGATTTTATTTTTTTTATTCTTTCTGTATTATCAATTGGCAAGTAACCAACAAATTCAAACTGCTGACCATTTAAACCGCTAGCCATCAGTGCCAATAAAATCGAACTCGGTCCAACCAACGGTTTAATAATACATTTCATTTCCTGTGCAACAGCTATGAGTACCTGTCCGGGATCGGCAATGCCAGGGCAACCGGCTTCGCTAATGATGGCGATATTTTTTCCTTTTGAAATGGAGTTTTTAAAAGTACTAATTTGTTCAGCTTCTGCTTTATGAATCGTATGCCATTCAAAATTGTCAATGACAATCGTGTTATCCATTGCTTTTAGAAATCTTCTTGTTGTTCTTTCATTTTCTGCAAAGATGACTTCACAATTTTTTACCGCATCGATCACATAAGGAGGAATGGTTTCTTTTGCATCTTCTGCAAGAAAACAAGGTATGAGATAAACTGTTGGCATTAGCTAATGATTACGTTGGTTTCTTTTGCTTTGTGTAAACTTAAAGTGGCAGCAATTACTGCATAGCTTGGCGCAAATAACCAACCAATGATGGGAACAAAATGAAATAGATAAAACACCATACCATTTCCAATGGCGAGTCCACGATGATGACCTATCAAATCAATACTGGCGTTTGCATCAAGTTTGTTTCTTTCGCTGCTGTAATCTAACATGGAAAATCCCATGTAATAACAATCGAGAAAAAATACGACGAGAGGAGTAACCCATCCAATCAATGGGATTAATGAAACAATCAGCAAGGCCAGCATATAAATGGTTTGCCAAGACATGTTTCTCAATGCAATCCTGATTCCTCTGATAATATCGGTGTATAATTGAGGAAAGCTGAAAGGAAAATCTTTGCCTGTCAAAATACTTTCTGTTTTTTCACTTAGGTAAGCGAATACCGGAGAGCCAATAATCAGAAACATGAATTTGAAAAAAGAGAAATAGAAAATCAGTAAGAGTAAGTGAATAAAAATCTGACCAATGATGAAAAAGAAACTCAACCAAGTGCCTTCCATATGATCGAGCCATTTTTTTACCCCAAATTTAGTCAGCATCCATGCTGTAGCGTTATTGCTGGAATGCCAGAAAAAATAAAATCCAACAACGAATAAGATAGAATATAAAAGACCAGGTATCAAAATCCATTTCCAAAGTTTATTTTTTTTGATAAACTGATGGGCTTCAAAATAAGATTGTATGGAGATGATGATTTCTTTGAGCATAATGAAAGCTAATGCTTATCGTGTTGAACCGATACAATTAATTAAAGAATAATCTTCGGGGATTTGATTAAAACCTCGGACAAGGAATGCCCTTGCTTTCTGGTGGACGTTTGATGTAGATGATAGAAAATTCAGTACCACCACGACTTCCGGTAGCAGATTTCAAACCGCTGATATTGACATCATAGGTAGCACCAATTCTAAGCCCTCCAATTTCTAATCCTAAATAGGGAATAACGGCATCATTTACACGCATCCAGGAACCTACATAAACATTTGTTGGTTTTTCATCGTCTCCATTTGCATTAATAGAAAGAGTGCCACCAAGTACAGTTTCGCTGGCTTTGTTTTGAAACTGTTGAATAAAAGAAACATTTACACCAACTACATCAGAAATGGCAAATGAGCCGCCACCGTGAATTGTTGCTCTATTACTGAGGTACCAATTATTATTTTGTTTGAAACTTAATTTAGGACGATTGATATGATACATGGAAAGACCAATGTAATAGTTGTTTTCGCCGTTACTTGAACCCGAATACAACAAGCCTGCATTCATATCAAAATAATTCCTGGCGTTGTTACCATTTGTAAGTGCTGTATTCCCTAGATAATCATTGGAGGTTCCTTGTACAAATCCATTTTGAGTTAATTCGTCTTCGAAAAATAGCTGACTAGTGTTTAAAACTAAATTAGAATAAGTTCCTTGAAATCCAGCACCAATTGTATTATAGCCGCTTTCATCTAAAGCTTTATGGTAAGAAAGTGACATTGAACCATAATTTAATTTAAGTGCTCCATTTGCGCTAGCATCTGTTAAACCTGAAATTCCTACTCCAAAAACATCTCCTTCTGGGATCTTATTTTTCATGATTGGAAAATCAACTGAAGCGCTTGAAGTAAGATATGCTTTAGGTATTGATACCCATTGATTTCTATTATTTGCAGCAACACGCCAAACGCCTTCAAATTTCCCTGTAAATGCTGGGTTCAATGTAAGCGGAGATGCGAAAAATTGCGAAAAGTGCGGATCTTGTGCTTGTACATTTAATCCAAACAAAACAAAACCAATAAGTTGAAAGATTTTTCTCATGTTGAAAATGCTTATCCGTAAAGATAATAAATTCAGTTTAAAAAGAAGCTGAAAAAATTGAAAGTTTGGGAGGATTCAGGTTAGGTTTTTGAGGGGAAAATCAAAATTTAAAAATAAAAAGTAAAAAAGAGGAAATAGGGGTGGGAAATTTCTAGTTTTCAATTTCAATTTTCGAATTTCTATTTACGCAACGTCCCTTGCAGGAGACATTGCTGAGAAGTTAAGATGACTCGGTCATAAGACCTTCGTCGGCAGACCAGAAGTTAAGATGACTCGGTCATAAGACCTTCGTCGGCAGATAGCCTATCCAGCTTATCTAGCCTATCTAGCTATATCTAGCCAATCCAGCCTATCCAGTATCCCCCATCAATGCTGAATCTTCAACCCATACGCCAAATCACCGGCGTCGCCCAATCCAGGAATGATATACCCTTTGTCTGACAATTCGTTATCAATTGCCCCACACCAGATTGTTGCTTCTGGAAAAGCAGCTTGTACAAAATCAATGCCCACAGAACAAGCGATTGCGCATACAATATGCAAATCTTTTATGTTGCCAACGGTCTTTAAATGTTCAATTGCTTTTACCAGAGACGCTCCGGTTGCCAACATAGGATCACTCACAATTACCGTTCTGCCTTCCAAATCCGGACAGCTCATATATTCCATACTGATTTCAAAACTACCGTCAGCATGATGTTTTCTATAGGCAGTTAAAAATGAATTATCTGCGCGGTCAAAATAATTAAGCAAACCATGGTGCATCGCTAATCCGGCTCTTAAGATGGTGGCCAATACAGGTTGGTCTTTTAATACCTGAACTTTTGCTTGTCCCATTGGTGTAGCAATTGTTTTCTCAACAGTTTCCAATTGTTTGCTGATTTCATAGCCGGCCACTTCTGCTATTCTTTCGAGATTCCTTCTGAAACGAAGTCTATCGTTTTGAACTTCAATGTTTCTCAAATCGCTTACCCAGTTACTAATCAAGGAATGTTGCGCGCTTAAATTAATGACCATTTTTTTATTTATGTACTTTTATAAAATCAATGATTGATGCAAATAAATTTCAACAATCATTTTTTATTAACAAACAAATCTAAAATAAAATAAACGAGTAAGGCTATTTTTGTTTCATTGTTTTACAAAATCATCCGGTTATGAAAAAAAACTTCTTATTGTCAGCATTTGTACTAATATTTATTTTTTCTTGTAATGATCAAAATACAATATCAAAATCAAACGACTCATATAAAAAAAGCAAGCTTACCATTCAACAAATTGAGCAGCAAAATCCATTACGTTTTCTTGAAGTTGTAGGTAAAGACAAACATAATTTAATTGGACAAACAGTAGTAAAAGGTGAGATTGCCAATAAGGCAACAGTTGTAACTTATAAAGACATTTCCGTTTCCATCAAATTCATCAGTAAAACCGGAGTCTTACTTGAAGAAGATGAAGAGGTGATTTATGAAGAAGTAAAACCCGGAAGCAGCATCAATTTCAAATCTAAATTTTTTGCGCCCAAAGGAACGGAAGATGTAAAAATGAAAATCACAAAGGCTTCTGCGGTTCATTAATTCAACAGCTTAAAACTATCTCCGTCGAAAAGTCCTTTATCACTTAATTTCAAATGAGGAATCACGAGTAGTGCCATGAATGATAAAGTCATGAATGGTGCATTCAAATGACTGCCGAGATTTGTTTTTACAAACGCATCGATTTCGGTGTAAGACTTTGCAACTTCATAACCATTTTCAGTACTCATCAAACCCGCCACAGGCAAGGGTAATATTTTTTCTTCACTTTCATTTACTGCCGAAACGCCTCCACCACAGCGGATTACAGCGTTTACTGCTTTGCAAATACTTTCATCATCTACACCCACTGCAACTATATTATGACTGTCATGCGCAACAGAAGAAGCCAGCGCACCTTTTTTGATGCCAATATTTTTAATGAACGATTTTGCAACAGGCGCATCATGATAACGGTTGACTACAACGATTTTCAAAATGTCATTTTCAACATCAGATACTATTTCATCATTAATGACTACAGGAGCAACGAAAATTTTATTTGTAATCAACTGTCCTTCCAATGCTTCAATTACAGGCAATTCAATTTCTCCATTGTATAAAAATTTAAAATCAGCAATATGTTTTTTATGGCAGTTGAATTGGTTGATGGCTGTTGTTTTATCAGGATTAATCAATGATTGACCATTTTCTGCAACTAATGTTCCGTTGATGAAAGTTTTTACAACTTCAAATTGAGTAAGATTTTTTATTTCAATAAAATCTGCAGGATGGCCAATTTGTAAAATACCTACATTCATTTTATAATGTTCCACAGGATTGATGCAAGCGGCTTGTAATACTTTAAAGATGTCAATTCCTTTCGCAACTGCTCTGGCGCATAGTTGGTTGATATGGCCTTCAGCAAGACTGTCAGGATGTTTGTCGTCGCTGCAAAACATCATGTTTTCATAATGTTCATGCATTAAATCAATCAATACTTCAAAATTTTTAGCGGCACTGCCTTCTCTGATTAATATTTTCATTCCGAATGAAAGCTTGTCAAGCGCTTCTTCCGAAGTGAAACATTCGTGATCAGTGCTGATGCCCGCGTCGATATATTTTTTAGCATCATTTTCTCTTAGTCCCGGCGCGTGTCCATCTACAGGTTTGTTGTATTTTTTTGCCAATGCTATTTTCTTCATCACTTCATCATCTTCAAAAAGCACACCCGGAAAATTCATCATTTCGCTCAAATATCTAATCTCATCCATTTGCAATAAGGTTTCAACATCTGATGAATCTATTGTGGCACCTGCTGTTTCGAAAACTGTTGCAGGCACACAACTCGGTGCACCGAAATTGAATTTGAAAGGAACAGTATTTCCATTTTCAATCATGTATTTCACGCCATCAAGTCCGCATACATTGGCTATTTCATGTGGGTCGCTGATGGTTCCTACTGTTCCATGAACAACGGCGAGTCGAGCGAATTCGGAAGGAACCAGCATGGAGCTTTCGATATGCACATGGCTGTCGATAAAGCCCGGCAATAAATAAGGACCTTCTTTTTTTTCAGGTCCTTCGTGTAAAATGTTTTTGATTTTCCCGGATTCAATTATAATAGATCCCCAAAATATTGATTTGCTTTTTATGTTGATGATGTTGCCCGTAACAATGAAATCTGTCATACGCTGAAATTATAAGTACAATGTTAACTGATTTTAAAAGAACATACAATTTGAAAGCTGAATTATTATATTTGCGCATGCAATTAAAAGTAATCGCTTCGGGCTTTGTAAGCAAAATCTCATATCTGAGAAAATCGTTTGGAAAAAAATCTTTTAAACTTTTGGATATAGGGGCTGGTAACCACTCGGCTTCCAAAATAAAAAAAGTATTTCCAAACTGTGAATATCATGGAGTTGATTTGGAAAGAGATTATAATAATAGCGAGTCCGATTTTGCTTTGATGACTGCGTTTTATGAAATGGATTTAACAAAGCTGGATATGTCGGTGATTCCCGATAATTATTTTGATGGCATTTGGATGGTTCATGTTATTGAACATTTATTCAATGGTGATGAAGTGATTTTGAGTTTATTGCCCAAGTTAAAATCTTCAGGTTTCATGTACATCGAATATCCTGGAAAGAAGAGTATGACACTGCCATCAATGTATGGCACCTTGAACTTCAAAGATGACCCTACTCATGTGAGATTGTATGGAGTGTCAGAACTTACACAATTGCTAGAACGTAATGGTTGTAGAGTCGTCAAAGGCGGTACTAGAAGAAACATATGGTTCATGATGGCAATGCCTTTTAGAATCATTTCCGATTTATTAAGAGGAAAAAAATTGCAAGGAAATATTTTCTGGGATATTACTGGTTTTGCAGAATATGTATGGGTTCAAAAAAACTAATCGAGCAAATCCGGTCTTCGTTGATGTGTTCGTTTTAGGGATTCTTCATGGCGCCATTCATCAATCAATTTGTGATTGCCGCTCATCAGCACTTCAGGCACTTTCCAATCACGGAATGTTTCAGGTCGAGTATAAACAGGAGGGGCGAGTAGATTGTCTTGAAAAGAATCACTTAACGCTGAAGTTTCATCATTGAGTACACCTGGGATTAATCGTCCAATCGCATCCGTTAGTATGGCTGCTGCCAATTCACCTCCGCTTAACACATAATCACCAACAGAAATTTCTCTGGTTATGAAATGATCTCTGAATCGTTGATCAACACCTTTGTAATGGCCGCAAATCATGAGGAGATTATTTTTCAAAGAAAGTGAGTTGGCGATTTTTTGATTGAAGGTTTCGCCATCAGGAGTAAGGAAAATTACTTCATCGTATATTTTTTCTTTTTGAAGTGCTTCAACGGCATTAACCAAAGGTTCAATCATCATCACCATTCCGGCGCCACCACCGAAAGGATAATCATCTACTTGTGCACGTGCATAGGTTGTATAATCACGAAGATTGATGACATTAACTTTCAGCAAACCCTTGTCTTGTGCGCGCTTCATGATGGAGTGGGAGAATGGTCCACTGAGTAGGTCTGGTACAACTGTGATGATGTCGATTTGCATGTTAAGAAGCCCCCTCAATCCCCCAAGGGGGAAGTTTATTATGTTTTGTAATTAATATAAAACCAAGAACCCTTTTTTTTGACCTATTTTTTTTCTCTTAACTCAATATGTTGCTAAAAAAAGTTACAGCTAATTCCCAACACCAAGGTATCGCTCCAATCAACTTCCCCCTTTGGGGGATTGAGGGGGCTTTTATTTTTAATCATTCTCCCAAAAACTCATCTAAATCTCTTTTGTTCTTCTTCGTTGGTCTACCAATTTTACTCATTCTTTTACCAGTGTGAAAAACTGCCGCTTCAAATTTTATTCTTTCTGTTTCTTCTACAGGCGTGATGTCTGTATAATAATTTACGGCTTCTGTATATTTCAATCTGTTGTATAATTTTTCTTTTACTTTTATCACCCATTTCCGATCACTTGTTTTTATTTCAAATTCATCGCCGACATTTATATTTTTAGAAGCTTTTATATTTTCGCCATTAGATTTTACTCTTCCTTTATCACAGGCTTCTGCGGCCATAGTTCTGGTCTTGAACAAACGGATGGCCCATAGGTATTTATCGATTCTTAATTTTTCTTTTTCCATTATTTGAAAAGCGTTGGTAAAATTAGGTTTCTTTTCGAAGCAAATAATGAAATTTACTTCAGTATTTACTATTTTTAACGCTGATACCGCACAAATAAATAAAATGACATGATGATGATAAAAAAGATAGTATTGTTGATTTTGATTTCAGTTTCATTGAATGCAACAGCACAGCGTGATGCATTTAATTGGTCGAAAGACGGATTGAATTATTATGCAATTCAAGATGGAAATATCGTGAAATCAGATCCCAAAAAAAATACTACTGCCATAGTTTTGAAAAAAGAATCCATGATTCCACAGGGAGAAACTGTTGCATTAAATCCTGAAAAATATTTTTTTAGTAATGATTACAGTAAAGTTTTGCTATTTGTAAATACAGCAAAAGTATGGCGTTATAATACCCGTGGTGATTATTGGGTTGCAGATTTAATTACCGGTAAGCTAAAGAAACTAGGAAACAATTTGCCTTCACAATCGCTGATGTTCGCTAAATTTTCTCCCGACAATAAACAAGTAGCTTATGTGAGCGAACATAATATTTTCTGCGAAGATTTACTTTCAGGAAATATTAAGAAACTAACGGTTGATGGTACACGAAAAATGATTAATGGTACATTTGATTGGGTATATGAAGAAGAGTTTGGTTGTCGTGACGGATTTAGATGGTCGGCAGACAGCAAACAAATCGCCTACTGGCAAGTAGACGCAAATAAAATCAGAGATTATTACATGTTGAATACAACTGATTCTGTATACTCATCTGTTATTCCTGTTGAATATCCTAAGGTTGGACAGCCACCATCTCCGGTTAAAATTGGTGTAGTGTCTTTAGCCAATGGAATGACGAGGTGGATGAAAATTGAAGGAGATCCTCGTCAGAATTATTTGACAAGAATGGAATGGAGTGATGCCAATGAATTGATTGTGCAACAGCTCGACAGAAAGCAACAAGAAAGCAAATTGATTTATTGCAATACAACTGATGGAAGTGCTAGAACATTCTGGGCAGAAAACGATAATGCTTGGGTGGATATGAATACAGACAATCCTGTAGGTTGGAAATGGGTTAACAATTATCAGGATTTTCTTTGGGTAAGTGAGAAAGACGGATGGAGACACATTTATAAAATCAGCAGAGATGGGAAAATCACAACATTGTTAACCAAAGGAGATTATGATATTGGTGAAATTAAAGCCATCGATGAAACGAATAATTATGTTTACTT
>CALCNY010000052.1 GCA_937897585.1 uncultured Chitinophagaceae bacterium
GCAAATGAAGCCAGGCCAATAAAGGATGCAAGAAGAATTACAGTGATTTTTTTCATTTTGTCACTATTAAGTGATTTCAAAATAATTTTATAAACAAAGTGCTTAATTTAAAATGTTCCATATCTCTCTTCGATAGAAATGAATGAGAAAGATAGCCACGAATTCACGAATTATTGTGAAAATGTTTCAAAAGTTTAATAGGTTCAATCTGTTCAAAAGGTTAAGCAAACCATTATACTAGTACAGCGATTTAAACCATTAAACCAAAGAATCAACTATAACTCGGTCAGAGACCTTAGTCGGCACCAAACAACAAACCCCAAACACCAAACATTTATTTATACTCCCCAAATTCCCCTCTCAACACATCTGCAATTTCTCCCAATGTGCAGTATTGTTCTACACATTCCATAACAACAGGCATAATGTTTTCGTTGCTCTTGCAAGTTGATTTTAATTTTGTTAGGCATTCATCAACTGCAGCATTATTTCTTTTTGCTTTTAATGCAACCAATTTATCACATTGCATTTTTTGAATACTATCATCAATTCTAAAGCCTGGTATTTTCTCTTCGCTATCGGTTTTGAATTTATTGACACCAACAATTATTTTCGAATCGTTTTCAATATTGCATTGATATTCATATGCACTTCTGGCAATTTCGTCCTGAACAAAACCGGCTTCTATTGCAGCAACGGCGCCGCCCATAGCATCAATGCTATCTATTAATTTCCAGGCTTCTGCTTCAACTTCATTGGTTAATGATTCAACATAAAAACTTCCGGCTAATGGATCAACTGTATCAGCGGCGCCACTTTCAAACGCGACAATTTGTTGTGTACGCAATGCGATTTTAGCAGCCTCTTCAGTTGGCAAACTTAGCGCCTCATCATATCCGTTAGTGTGTAAAGATTGTGTTCCACCTAAAACGGCAGCTAAGGTTTGAATAGTAACTCGACTAATATTATTCATAGGTTGTTGAGCTGTCAAAGTACTTCCGCCTGTTTGAGTATGAAAACGCAACATCATGGCTTTCTCATCAGTCGCGCCTAAATCTTTCATGATTTTTGCCCACATGCGTCGTGCCGCTCTAAATTTAGCAACCTCTTCAAACAAATTATTATGCGAATTAAAAAAGAATGAAAGTCTTTTTCCGAATACATTTATATCTAATCCTTTTTCTAAAGCGGCTTTCACATATGCTTTGCCGTTACTTAATGTGAAAGCAATTTCCTGAACAGCGGTACTTCCTGCTTCTCTGATGTGATAACCGGAAATAGAAATCGTATTCCATTTAGGTAATTCTTTGCTACACCATTCGAAGATGTCAGTTATGACACGCATAGATGGTTGTGGAGGATAGATGTATGTTCCTCTTGCAGCGTATTCTTTTAAAATATCATTTTGTATTGTACCTGCAATATTATTCAAATTGGCGCCTTGTTTTTTGGCAAGGGCAACATAAAATGCTAATAAAATAAATCCTGTTGCATTGATGGTCATTGATGTTGAAACATCTTCAAGTTTTATGCCTTCGAATAACTTCTCCATGTCTTCCAAACTATCAATGGCAACACCTACTTTTCCAACTTCTCCATCTGCTAATGGATGATCACTATC
Source organism: uncultured Chitinophagaceae bacterium (assembly GCA_937897585.1). GTDB lineage: Bacteria > Bacteroidota > Bacteroidia > Chitinophagales > Chitinophagaceae > Ferruginibacter. The sequence continues at coordinate 1,622 of CALCNY010000052.1, forward strand.
GTAACCAATTTGTGTTGGCAAATCAAAAGCTACACTCAATCCACTTACACCTTGGTTTAACAAGTAATGATATCTTTTATTGCTTTCTTCAGCTGTTGAAAATCCCGCGTATTGGCGCATCGTCCATAATTTGCCGCGATACATCGAAGATTGAACGCCTCTCGTAAATGGGTAGACGCCAGCTGTTGAATTGTCTTGGCTTTTGATATCAGCAGCGGTATAGGTTTCTTTTATTTCAATTCCGGAATCTGTAGTTATTTTTTTGCCAGACATAAATTAGTTTTTAATTCAGTAATTTTTTGGCTTCAAATTGTAAAGCTTCAAGAAGCATGGGACTCATTTCCGCATTTGGCGTCATGCTATATTCTAACAACATTCTGCTTAATTCGGCACCTGTTGCATGAGGAGTAAGGTTTGCTGTAATGTGATTGATGATGTAAATATTCTGATCTTTCATTCTGGTAACGGCATTCCATATTTCAGGACTTACATAAATCTGTTGACTGGCGTTATAGTCAAATTCTGTTTTTAAAGTTTCTGTAAGGTAATGATGCAATTCTACGCCACTCATTTTTGAATAATCTGCTCGGGAAACCAAGTTTCTGAGAGATGATCTTTCTGCATATAAGGTGAGTCTTTCTAATGCTTGTAATTTCAATCTACTACCTTCTACATTAATAGGAGCCGGAATTTGGGTAATCGTCTTTTTTAAATTGGCAATTTCATTTTGTGTCATTAATATCAAACCAATTGTAGCTAACATAAAAGAAAACTCAAACCACTGAAAAGTATCCATACTTTAAAAATTTATGGTCAAAGGTAAACAAGATGAAGTACATTTTTCTGTTTTCGTAAACCGATATGTTTTATAGTGCTATAATTCATTGTAAATTTGAAAAAAAAATAAAATGGTTGCCATCAATACAAATCCAGTTTCATTTACAGATTCTGCAAAAGCAGAAATAAAAAGATTGATTGAAACTTCAACGGATAATATCAAAAATAAATTAAGAGTTGGAGTGAAAGGCGGCGGGTGCAGTGGCATGACTTATGTCCTTGAATTTGATGAGCAAAAAGCAAATGACCAGGTTTTTGATGACGGCACTTTTTCCTTTATCATGGACAAATCTCATGGATTGTACTTGCAGGGTATGGAAGTAAATTGGGAAGGCGGTTTGAATTCCAGAGGGTTTACTTTTAAAAATCCTAATGCGAGCAGTACTTGTGGATGTGGAACGAGTTTCGCAGTGTAAGATGATTGTTTGGAAGGTTCAATAAGTTTCAATAAGTTCAAAAGGTTACGATCTGAACAAACCTTTTGAACCTTTAAACGTGTTAAACCTTTTAAACATAATCAAAATAGGCAAAAAAAATCCCGTCAATGACGGGATTTTTTTTGCCTATTTTGATTATAGCTCTGGAGCTACATTCTTTTTCTTTTCTTCTTTTGCTGCACCTAAAGGTTTGTCTTTTGCAAAATCAATCAACACAGGAGCACCTACGAAGATTGAAGAGTAAGTACCTGTTACAACACCAATTAACATCGCAAAAGCAAATCCTCTTGTTACTTCACCACCAAAGATAAACAAGATTAAGATGGTTAAGAATACAGTTAATGAAGTCATTACTGTACGACTTAAGGTATCATTAATCGCTTTATTGATGATGGTTGTTTTGCTTTCACCTTTCATGTCTCTACTGTATTCACGAATTCTATCGAATACGATAACGGTATCATTCATCGAGAAACCAATAACAGTCAATATCGCAGCGATAAAGTGTTGGTCAATTTCCAATGGGAAAGGAACGATATCTTTAAAGAACGCAAACACTGCTAATGTAACCAATACGTCATGCAACAAAGTAAGTATGGTACCAGCTGAATATCTCCAGTCACGGAAACGCATCATGATGTAAAGGAAGATGATCAACATGGCAAATACAGTAGCTTTAATCGCACCCTTTTTCAAATCATCAGAAATGCTTGGTTGAACAGTTGTAGAACTCTGTACATTTTCTGCTACGAATTTATTATAAGTAATATCAGCAGGTAATACAGATTTTAATCCAATCATTAATTTAGATTGAACTGTGCTGTCTGCATTTTCAACACCTTTCAAATAAGCAGTAGTGATGTTGATGTGTTTACCATCTTCTCCAACTGTTTTCAAAGTGATGTTATCTCCATCTAATGCTGCTTTCAACTCATCTCTGAACTTGTCAGCATCAACTTTTTTATCAAAAGCAATGGTATAACTTCTTCCTCCTTTGAATTCAACACCTTGGTGGAAACCAACAAAGAATGAAGCCACACCCGCAGCCAATACAAATGCAGAAATAACGTAAGCTATTTTTCTGTATTCGATGAATTTGTAATTAGCGTGAGCAAATACTTTTTTAGACAATCCTGTAAAGTAATTGAAATGACGCTGTTTGTTTGTCCAGAATTCTGTGATCAATCTTGAGAATAAAATTCCGCAGAATAATGACAACAAAATACCAATGATCTGTGTAGTTGCGAAACCTAATACAGGACCTAATCCGAAGTAAGCAAGGATAATCGCAGTTAATAATGAAGTTACGTGAGCATCAATAACAGGAGCCAGTGAACGCTTGTAACCGTCATTTACAGCCTGATGGTAAGTTTTGCCTTTTGATAATTCTTCTTTGATTCTTTCGAAGATGATAACGTTTGTATCTACGGCCATACCGATAGTCAAAACCAAACCGGCAATGCCCGCTGCAGTTAATGTAAATCCTAATGCAGTTAAGACTCCAATTGTGAATAACAAGTTGAATACAAGAGCAAGGTTTGCCACCCAGCCACCTGTGTTATAATAAACAAGCATTAATAAGAAAATGACAGCGAAAGCAATCAAGAAAGCCATGATACCACCATGAACTGCTTCTTTACCAAGAGTAGGACCCACAACTTGTTCAGCAACGATTTTAGCAGGAGCATCTAACTTACCTGACTTTAAAATATTTGCTAAATCCTGAGCTTCTTCAACAGAGAATTTACCAGAGATTTCAGAATTACCACCTTCAATAGCACCATTTACATTTGGAGCACTGTAAACGATATCATCAAGAGCGATTGCAATTGGACGACCTACATTTTTAGCAGTCATTCTAGCCCAAATTTTGCTTCCAGAATTGGTCATCACCATTTTGATAGCAGGCTTTCCCATTTCATCGTAATCTTGTCTGGCTTCTTCTACGCCATCACCTTCTAGTTGAGCTTTTTCAGAACCGGTAATTGTTTTTACAGCATATAGTGGGAAATAACGTAAGTTGCCTTTTGCACTTTTTTCTTCAATACCGAATAAGAATTTTACGTTAGCAGGCAATGCATTTTTTACTACATCATTATTTATATAACTAAAGAAAGTTGCTGTATCTGATAAAGCTACATTACCAATAGCAGGAGCGTAGAAGCGTTTTCCTGTATTGTCGGTTTGAACATCAATAGGATTCATTACCTTAAAGAATGGGTTCATGTTCTTTTTAGCTAATACACTGTCAGCTAATTTTGCAGTATCACCTGCGCTGATTCCATTCAAATAATTTTTTAAATTGTCATCTGCATTTTTCAATGAACTTGCCAATTCATCAATTTGATAAACCTCCCAGAATTGTAAGTTAGCTGAAGATTGTAAAAATTTACGAACTCTTTCCGGATTGTTTACACCCGCTAATTCTACGTTGATCACACCTTTATTTACATCTAAGTTAATGTTAGGTTGAGCAACACCGAATTTATCAATACGCTTAACTAAGATTTTATAAGTTTGGTTGATAGCACCTTTAGCAATCGTTCTGATTTTGGTAATAACAGCATCATCTTTATCGTCAATTTTTACATCTTTACCTGGACCAGCAAAAACAGAAGATAATTTACCAGCGCCATTTTGTTGTATATAAGCATCACTAAACAAAGTAATATAATCAGCATCGCTGCTAGATTTCTTTGCTGTTGCAGTTCTTAATGCATTTTGTAATTGTTGATCTTTTGGGTTGTTGCTCAAAGATTTGATCATTCCTTCAAGACTAACATCCATGGTTACACTCATACCGCCTTGCAAATCCAAACCAAGGTTCAATTCGTTTTCTTTACATTTTTGGTAGGTAGTACCTAAATAAATGTCTTTATCTCTTGTGCTGTCGAGAATTCTCTCAATCTTAGCTTTTACCAAAGACTCTCTTTCTTCAGGAGATAAATTTGCAGCTTGTTTCTTTACAATTTTTTCAGCTTGCTCTTTAACGGTTGATTCGTAACTACGAACAGCCCAAGTGTAAGAAAGCTCCCAAAGAGAGATGATAATTAATGCAATGGTGAAAAACCATACTAAACCTTTCAGTTTCATGTGTTAATGTTCTTTAAAATGACAACAAAGTCGTTAATAAATTTAGGTGTGCAAAGATAGGGGAAAAACCTATAGTTTAACCCCGCTAACAGATTTGCTCACTTTTTGCAAAAATTGTTTCTCAAAATATTGATAAACAGTGCGCTAAATTGTAAAATTTTATCTGTTATAGCAATTATTTTTTAATATTTTTTAATTATTTCTATTGAAATATTCCTTTTTATAGATTTATATAAGTGTCAGACGCAGTTTGGCGTGTAATTCAAAATCGGTTTTCAAATAATAATATATAGTTTTGTTCCAAATCAAAATGATATGCAATTATCAAGTCTGCTTTCTCAATTCAACGAACCCGAAACCTTGAAAATGGCAAAATTGGGAAGGGAATTAAGAGCAAAAGGAATTGACATAACAGATTTAAGTTTGGGTGAACCTGATTTTGATACGCCTCAACATATTAAAGACGCAGCCAAAAAAGCCATCGACGATAATTTCAGTCATTATACCCCTGTTGCCGGTTACCTTGATCTTCGCCAAGCCGTTTGTACAAAATTGCTTAGAGATAATAATCTTCAATACACACCTGAACAAATTGTAGTGAGTACCGGTGCCAAACAAAGTATCGCTAACACAGTTTTGGCAATTGTAGACAAAGGAGATGAAGTGATCATTCCAACTCCATTTTGGGTTACTTATAGTGAAATTGTAAAATTGGCTGGAGGCAAGCCTGTTTTGGTTAGAACTAAAATTGAAAACGGTTATAAGATTACATCTCAAGAATTAGAAGCTCACATTTCAAGTCGTACTAAATTATTCATGTTTTCTTCACCATGCAATCCTTCAGGAGCTTTATATAATAAATCAGAATTGGAATCATTGGTTCATGTTTTTGAAAAACATCCTGATATATATATAATGAGTGATGAGATTTATGAGTACATCAATTATGAAGGCAAGCACGAAAGTATTGCTCAGTTTGAGTCTGTGAAAGACAGAACTATTGTAATCAATGGTCTGAGTAAAGGTTATGCCATGACAGGATGGAGAGTAGGGTATTTAGCAGCTCCTTTAGAAGTAGCAAAAGCATGCGATAAATTACAAGGACAATTTACAAGCGCTACCAATTCAATTGCACAGCGCGCTGCTATAGTCGCACTCACCACTGATTTGAAACCAACATTAGATATGGTTGAATCATTCAAAATGAGACGTGCAAAAGTGATGCAGTTGTTGAACGAAATTCCAGGAGTGATTTGCAGTGAACCTCCTGGTGCTTTTTATGTTTTTCCTGATGTAAAATTTTATTTTGGAAAGAAAACGCCAGAAGGAGATGTGATTTCCAATGCTGATGAATTGTGTATGTACTTGCTACATACAGCGCATGTTTCTTCTGTAACAGGTAGTGCATTTGGCGAGCCAGATTGTATCAGATTGTCATTTGCTAATAGTATTGAAAATATTGAAAAAGGTTTTGCTAAATTGAAAATGGCTTTACTTTCTTTAAGCTAATGATATTTTATCAATAGCCAATTTGATCAGCGTTTCGTGAATTCGCATAACCTGAGGCGTTAGTAAATTTATTTCATCATTAGTAATTACAAAATTGCATCTTTTCATTTTTTCTTCTTCGCTCATTTGTCGGCTCATTCTTTGTCTTACTGCAGCTTCATCAATTCCATCTCTTTCCATTACTCTTTTAATCCGCAATGATTCAGGTGAGGTTACGCCGATGATAACATCCAAATGAGATTCACTATGACTTTCGAAAATTAATGCAGCTTCTTTTATCGCATATGGTGTTGATTGTTGCAACATCCAATTGTGACTATCGGATATGGTTAGGGGATGAATCAACTGATTGAGTTGCTCTAGTTTTTTGGGTTCATTAAAAACTACTGATGCAATATATTCACGATTCAAAATGCCATTGGAATAGCTTTCTTCGCCAAGTAATTCTATAATGGATTGAATGAGATTGGAATCTTCAATCATTAATCTTTTAGCCTCTTTATCTGCATAATAAACAGGAATGCCCAAAGTTTCAAATATTGCAGCTACAGTGGATTTGCCACTGCCAATCCCACCTGTTAAGCCAACCTTTAGCATGATTAGTTATTGTGTATTATTTAATTGCCATAAAGACACTAAGATATCGAGTTTCACAAAGAGTTGATAGATGATAGAATTGCCTTATTTGCAAAATTTAAATTGCCAAATCCTCAAATTCTCAAATCACCAAATTGAAACTACTTCTTCTCCTCCCCAACCTTATTCAAAGCAGCAGACCATTCCATACTAATTGCGCTTTTTTCGATTTTGAGGTAGCTACCTGGACTAACTTCTAGATTTAAAGTATTGTCTTCATTTACTTTGTTGATAGTGCCATGAATTCCGGCGATGGTAACAATTTTATCGCCTTTCTGAATATTATTCATGAACTGCTTTTGTTGCTTTGCTTTTTTAGCCTGAGGGCGAATCATAAAAAGCCAGAATACCAGTATCATCATTACCAGTATAATTAAGTTTGACATGCCACCACCTGGCTGTGCTGCCTGCAAAAAGATATTTAATGTATTCATTTTCTAATTTTTAAATTTTGACTTATTATTTTTTAATTATCCTTCCCAATCACTGTGCCCTTCAGTTCCAAAACAGGAAATTCAGGATTGGCATTGGAAGTAACAGTAATCGTTTTGTGAGCTTCTCCCGGACGTCTGTCGCTGTTGAATTTTACTTTAATAAATCCAATTTCGCCTGGTGCAATAGGATGATCGGGCTTTTCAGGAACAGTACATCCACAACTGGCATGCGTATCCGAAATGACCAAAGGTTTATCACCGGTATTTTTAAATCTGTAATTATATTCTACGATTTCTCCTTCCTTTACTTTATTGAAATTATAAACCGTGTCAATTACCTGAACGGTTGTGGGATCTAATTTCACCTCCGGCATTTGATGAGACTGGTCTGTGGCGGATTTTTTAGGTTTGTCCTGGTTTCTGATGTCGCACCCTGCAACTATCAAAGCTGCAAATGCTGCGATGAATAATGTTCTTTTCATAATTTACAAAGTACTGTTTTTGAATGTTTTTTTTATGATTTTATTTTCTGTAGAAAGTTCTTTGTGAATATTGTCCAAAAGGCCGTTAATGAACTGGCCGCTTTGAGTAGTGCTGTAAGCTTTCGCAATATCAATATATTCGTTGATGGTTACTTTGGTAGGAATCGTTTCGAAATACAATAATTCGCAAACCCCCATTTGCAGAATAATCAAATCCAAAGCAGCAATACGGTCGGCATCCCAGTTTTTCAGTTTGGGTTTTATTAGCTCAAGTGTGAAGGATTCTTTATCTCTAACGGTGCGCAGTAATTCCTTTGCAAAGTCCCATTTGTCTCTACTCAAAATATCTAAAAAAGAAACGCCATCATTTTTGCTGAGGTAATTCATGACCAATGTCTGCATTTGTTCGGCATCATCATCCCAGTTGATGAACAATTCTTCAATATGTGAAGTGAAGTCCTCGTTCGGTAACATCAAATGATTGAAAATAAATTCAAGAATTTTTCTTTCTTCTTTTTTCTCTCTGGATAATGTTTCTATGTATTCTTTATAATTTTCAGATAACGTAAGTTCGTTGTAGATTTTTTTAAGCAAATCTTGATTGATGAGATTGTCAAAATGCATCAACTCGGAAACTTCAATGAAGCTTTTGTTTTCCAGTGTTTTCCAAAGAATAAGATTGCCTGAAATTTTGGTGTTGATGTTTAAATCGCCGGCTGTTGGCAGGTGTTTACTTGCTTTTTGACGGGCATCTGTTTCAGCATATCTGGCTACTTCCGTTAAAAAATACACCAGATAAGAAAATAAATTACGGGTTTGCTCGATTTTGGTTTTTAATATAACATCAGGTTCTCCCGGTTTAGTATCACCACTGACACTATCAATTGTATATAATGTCTGCATTACTTTAACCCTGATATTTCTTCTGCTGATCATCTCTGTTTCACTTAATTGAGCGCAAATTTAAGGGATTTTGTCAGCCACTTCCAAGATTGATAAACATAAAATGAAAATTTGTCGTGTTTGATTACTGTAAAATGTCATTTATTATCATTTTCATGACAACAATTCCTGTTTTCTTTTTTGGTACGATATTCGACTACCTTTGCTTGCCGTGAAATCGGCGCAATCATTTTTAAACCAAACCAAAAAATAGCATTATGGCAAAGAAGTTAAACATTACTCCATTGCACGACAGAGTAATCGTGAAACCTGCAGCTGCTGAAGAAAAAACAGCAGGAGGCATTATCATCCCAGACACAGCAAAAGAAAAGCCGCAACGTGGAATCGTTATTGCAGCGGGACCGGGCAAAAAAGATGAACCTGTAACGGTTAAAGCAGGTGATACTGTTTTGTATGGCAAATATGCAGGAACTGAAATTTCGGTTGAAGGTCTTGATTATCTGATTATGAGAGAATCGGATATTCTTGCCATTGTTTAATATAATTTAAAATTTAAAATTCAAAATTCAAAACACCGATTTTTTACTTTTTACTTTTGAATTTTGAATTTCCTCAAATTTAAAACTCTAAAAAAATAATACCACCATGTCTAAAATGATATACTTCGATATCGAAGCCAGAAACAAAATGAAAAAAGGCGTTGATACTTTAGCCAACGCCGTAAAAGTAACTTTAGGGCCAAAAGGTCGTAATGTAGTTATTGAGAAAAAATTTGGTGCACCACAGGTAACTAAAGATGGTGTAACTGTAGCAAAAGAAATTGAATTGGAAGATCCAATTGAAAATATGGGCGCTCAGATGGTGAAAGAAGTAGCTTCAAAAACTGCAGATATTGCAGGAGATGGAACTACAACTGCAACTGTATTGGCTCAGGCTATCATCGGCGAAGGTTTGAAAATGGTAGCTGCCGGTGCTAATCCAATGGATTTGAAAAGAGGAATCGACAAAGCAGTTTCTTTAATCGTAGAAAACTTAAAAGGTCAATCTCAAACTGTTGGAAACGACAGCAAGAAAATTCAACAAGTAGCAACTATTTCAGCAAACAATGATGAAACCATTGGTAAGTTAATCGCTGAAGCATTTGCTAAAGTGGGTAAAGAAGGTGTTATCACTGTAGAAGAAGCAAAAGGAACTGATACTACTGTTGATGTGGTTGAAGGTATGCAATTCGACAGAGGATATGTTTCTCCATACTTCGTTACCAACAGCGAAAAAATGGAAGCTGAATTACAGAATCCATTCATCTTGATTTACGACAAGAAGATTTCTGCCATGAAAGACATTCTTCATATTTTGGAGAAAGTAGCTCAAACGGGGCGTCCTTTGTTAATCATCGCAGAAGATTTAGAAGGTGAAGCATTGGCAACTTTAGTAGTAAACAAATTACGTGGAACTATCAAAGTAGCTGCTGTTAAAGCTCCTGGCTTTGGTGACAGAAGAAAAGAAATGTTACAAGATATCGCCATCTTAACTGCGGGTATCGTTGTTAGTGAGGAACAAGGTTACAAATTGGAAAATGCTGATTTGACTTACCTAGGACAAGCTGCTTCCGTAACTATCGATAAAGACAATACAACAGTTGTGGGTGGTAAAGGAAAGAAAGTGGATATCACTGCAAGAGTAAACCAAATCAAAGCTCAGGTAGAAAATACAACCAGCGATTACGATCGTGAAAAATTACAGGAGCGTTTGGCTAAATTGGCTGGTGGTGTTGCGGTATTGTACGTAGGTGCTGCTACTGAAGTTGAAATGAAAGAAAAGAAAGACAGAGTGGATGATGCTTTACATGCAACTCGTGCTGCTGTTGAAGAAGGAATTGTGCCTGGTGGTGGCGTAGCTTATATCCGCGCGGTATCTGCTTTAGAAGCTAAAGTAAAAGGACAGATTGCTGATGAACAAACTGGTATGCAAATCGTGCGTCGCGCTTTGGAAGAACCAATGCGTACGTTAACTGCAAATGCCGGTATTGATGGTTCAATCGTTGTTCAGAAAATTAAAGAAGGTAAAGGAGATTTTGGATTCAACGCCAGAACAGAAACATATGAGAACCTATTCAAAGCCGGTGTTATCGATCCTACGAAAGTAAGTCGTGTTGCTCTGGAAAATGCCGCTTCAATCGCAGGTATGTTGTTGACTACAGAATGTGTAATTGCCGACAAACCTAAGAAAGAAGAACCACACATGCATGGCGGCGCGCCTGATATGGGTGGAATGGGGTATTAAGCTGGGTAAGCTGGATACAGGATTTAGGAGTCTGGTGTATCTAGAATTCAGTATCCGGCATCCAGAATAGTATCCAGAATTAAGTGTCAAAATAACAGCCTGCTCTTTAATTAGAGTGGGCGTTTTTATTTAATTTGAAAATTGGGTGATTTGAAGATGTGATAATTTTTATTGCCAATTTGATGAATTATCAAATCATTGACTTTCTCTAATTTCTAGTGAAATTTTTATTGTTTGTTTAAATGTTTTTATACATTTCTATCAGTGCATCTTTTTTATTTCTGGCGACAGGGATATTCTGATTGTTTTTCAAGGTTAGTATGCATTCGGTTTTATTAAAATGAATCACTTCATTCAAATTAATGATATACTGGCGGTGAATTCTTAAAAAGTGACTTTCTTCCAATAACTCTTGCAAGTCTTTAAGCGTTTTTGAAATGGTAAAAGTATTTTTGTTCGATAATGTCAATACGCTATAATTGTTCTTTGATTCTGCCAAAATGATATCTTTAAGATCGATGAAGCTTATGCCATTTTGAGTTGATACAGCAATTTTGTCAATTGATTTTTCCAGTCTAAGTTGTTTTAGTAATCTGATTTCAATCGCTGAAATATGTGTTCTTTGTTTCGCTCTCTCAATGGCATTTTTTAATTCAGTAATATCAATAGGTTTCAACAGATAATCAATCGCATTATATTTAAAAGCGCGTATTGCATATTGATCATATGCAGTAACGAAAATCACATTGAAATCTATAGGAGAAATTTTTTCAAGCACATCGAAACCATTTAGTTTTGGCATTTCAACATCAATTAATAACAAATCCGGTGGTGATGTTTTGATCGACTGCACAGCCAACTCCGGATTCGTAAAAGTTGCCATTATTTCTAATTCAGGGCAGTGTTTATTTATCTGCAATTGTAGTAACTTAACTGCATCCGGCTCGTCGTCTAAAAGTATTGTTTTTATTGGCATATTTTCGTTTTGAAAATTGTTTGTTGTTATGAATTTATTTCCTTGTTTGTATTAGGAATAATGATGTCAACTTTGGTTCCTGCTATCTCTGAATTATTGTCATAAATATCCGAAGTTGTAATTTCACAATGGGTTTTGAATTTTTCATTGAAAATCCTGATTCTTTCATTGGTTAGTTTGGTGCCATGTGAAGTATGGCTTTTGTCTGTTTTTAACTGGGCAGATTTAGTTCTTCCTATTCCATCGTCGATAATAGAAATAGCAAGTTTATCTGTTTCCTCAT
>CALCNY010000053.1 GCA_937897585.1 uncultured Chitinophagaceae bacterium
TCTTCTGAAGCAAAAATAAAATTAAAGCTGATATGGTTAGTTAATGGTATAAAATCAAATTCTAATTTTGTTGCATTCCGAGAGACCATTGCCGTTCCTGTACCCGCCAATACAATTCCTTCTAAGTCAGTATCACCAGTCCATGCGGTTATTCCATCGCTAAGCGTAGTTAAGTTTGGACCTGGGGTATTTGCGGCATTTCCTGTCGACAAAACGATTCCATCTTGAAAAGGAAAACCAGATTGTCCTTGATTAAAATATCCAATGCCATTCGATGAATTAAAATTGGTACCCGTTGAAGAGGTAATATTAGTCACTTGCGCACATGTAGTATTCAATAAAACATCTTCAATTAATTGTTGATGTGTGTATTGAGTAGTATTTGCCAAAATTGGAGGTGGAATTTTACCTATACAAAGACTAAAGGAAACATTCTGTGGTATACTAGAATTAGACCATACTCTAACATAATACGTTTGTCCTATTACAAATGTGGCATTATTACTTGTAAGAGAACCCGCGGCGCTACAATATTTTTGAACTAAAGTACTACAAGTGCCCGAATAAACCGCATGATTTAAATCTACTGTCATTCCTGTAACATTCAGTAATGAGAAATATTGAGTTGTAGCATTAGCTGTAAATTGAAACCAAACATCGTCATCTTCTGTTCCTATACAAGTTGTTGATGCAGCTGAAGCAGTTGCACCACTTAATAGTGCTGGTGTAACCAATGCACAATCAAGATTACTATTTACTTGAGCCTGTATAGCGGTAAAACAATCGTCGTTTGTTATGGCTGGCGGCGTCTGTATACAGATAGTAAAAGTAGCCGATTGCCCAACAGTGCTTCCTGCGGTATAAACTCTAATATAATACGTTTGTCCAACAACTAATCCTGTAGCGACACTTTGGGCTGTTGTACTACAATATTTTTTTACCAATCCTGCTGGACAAGTCCCTGAGAAAACCGTGTGATTTAATGTTATTGTTGCTGTACTTGGTGATGGCACTACACCACTTAAATCAATGATATGGATATTATTGGTAGCTACAAAACTATACCAAACATCATCATCAGATGTGCCACAACCGGTACCTGTTAGTGCAGTTGGAATAGATGGGGTACCCCCTAATGTATTTCCTGCCACACCTTGCGTGCATACCTGATTTGGATTTACCGGAACATTTACGGCTCCTGTACATTCATCATTGGCTGGTGGTGAGGTGATACACATATCAAATTCTGCCGATTGTCCAACAGTACTTCCTGAAGTGTAAACTCTTACATAATAAGTTGCTCCTACTGTTAGTCCTGTAGCACCACTACTAGCACTTGTGCTACAATATAACTTTGTCAAAGTTCCACATACTCCAGAGAAAACCGTGTGATTTAATGTTACTGTTGTTGGTGTTCCGACAATACTATTTATATTTATGGTTTGTGAGGTGGCGGTGGCTACAAAACTGTACCAAACATCATCGTCTGAAGTACCACATCCTGCTCCTGTTACTGCTGGCAAAGAGGTCGTTGCTCCAAAGGTATTACCATGCACATTGTTGGCAGCTACACAGTTTTGTCCTGTATTTACTGGTACGTTGATGGCATTTAAACACTCATCGTTTACCGGTGGTGAAGTGATACAAAGATTAAATGTGGCTGATTGTACGGCTGTGGCTGATGGGGTATAAACGCGTATATAATACGTTTGACCAACGGTTAATCCTGTAGCGATGCTCGTCAATGCCGTACTGCAATATAGTTTTGTTAAATTGGTGCACGTTCCTGAAAAAACACTATGATTGATTGTCGTTGCCGCTGGTGTGCCTACGATGTTGCTTAAGTTTATTGTTTGTGAAGGAGAACCCGCTACAAAACTAAACCAAACATCTCTGTTGGATGGCCCACATCCTGTGCCTGTTAATGCAGGTGTTACTATAGGTAATGAAGCCGTTGCTCCATAGGTGGTAGCTTGAACTGTATTTGCAGCTATACAAGTTTGACCTGTATTAATTGTTACTGGTGTTGCATTTATACAATCGTCGTTCAACGGTGTGGTTATAAATGTGGTTGGTGTTAATACGGTCCAAGCGCTGTGGTCTGTTCCTCCACAATTCGCTCTCACATAATAGGTATAAGACGTCGATGGCAATAATGGTAAACCATTTAATGTTGTTAGTATATATGGATTGGTTATTCCAGAAATAGTTGGCACTGTTGGTGGTACATTTGTGGCTGGTGTCCCTCCTGTTACTATAACATACAAATCAAATGAGGTGGATGCTGGAATTGAATTGTCAAACCAACTTAATTGTGCACTCGTTGCACTTGGAACCGCTGTCATTAAGGTTGGTTTAGAACAAGGGGCTGGTGTACAATTAGCCGTATCGTTGAACAACACGGTTAATGGTGTTCCTGTGGCTGGCGCTTTAGTGTATAAAACATCTAAAAATGGATTTTGAATAGTTAAACCAATGTTATCAGGTGCAGTTCCTGCTACGCTCCAATACAATTCATAAGGCACTCCTGTACATAAAGGTACACTTACACCTGCTGCTGCATTTATAGAAGCAGCCCCTATTGTGGCTATTACTATTCCGTTTTGTTTAATTTGCATTCTTCCCCCATTCCATGTGTTTCCAACGGTGCTAGTAGGAAAGAATTTGTAGTTACAGCTCGTACCTCCACACGGGGTATTAAATACCGCATAAGGTGTCCAACTACTCTTGTCCGTACCCGAACAAACCGTTCTTACATAAGCATAATAGATGGTCATTTGATTTAAAGTGGTTGGCGTAAATGGACTTACTACTGATGCGCCTGTAAAAGTAGCTGCATCTGTTGGAAGTGGTGTTGGCGGTACGGTTTGACTAGGAATTAATAAAAATTCCCATTGGGTGTCGGTTGGTGTACCTTTTGACCAAGTAAATGTCGCACTTGTTGCCGTTATACTTCCTGCGGTTATGGCTGGACTCGTTGGTTTAAAACAAGAAGCCAAGGTAGTGAAGCTACAAAAGGAGGCCCAATCCGAGTTTAAAGAACATACCACACGTACATACACACAATAAGACGTGTCATGCAACAAGTTGCTTATCACAAAAGGATTGGTTGTTACATTGGCATACGTTGGTGTTGTGCTTGCTGTTGGCGCTGTTGATCCTGTTGGTACAACATAAATATCATAATTGTATGTCGGAGCTGTTCCTGGTGAGGTCCAACTTATGGACGCTGTCTCTGTTGTTATGGAGGAAGCAGTTATAGCTGTTGGGGGGATTGTACAAACTGGGGTGTCACAGTTTACGGTGTTCCCATAAACAACTTGTCCTACTCCACTTGTTCCTGCGGGTTTAGTATATAAGGTTTGTCCAAAAGAATTTAAAACTGCTACGATACATCGTGCAGGTTGTGTACCTGCTGTGGTCCAAAACAGATCAAAGGGTACATTTTTACACATCATAACGGTAACATCAACGGGGCCTTGACCTGTTGTAAGTGTAGAACCTATAGTGGCCACAACAATACCGTTTTGTCTTACGTCCATTCTTGCTCCACTCCATCCTGTTGTCCCTGTAGATGCGCTCATTCTAAAAGTATAAGCACATTTGTCTGCATTATTACAAATCAGAGTGTTGAATGGATAAGGACCATTCCAAGAGCTGAAAAGTCCGCCACCACAATCCGAACGTACCCAATATACATATTGAGTGGCTGGATTAAGAGGTGGAGTTGTAACATTCGTGTTAGTTGTAACTGGAGCACCTGTACCTGTTGGAATTGATGATGTTGCTAATGGCTGTACTACATATTCCCAATTGGTAGCCGATGTGGGATTGGTCCAACTTAAATCTACGGATGTGGTTGTAATGTTGGCTACTGGCAATCCGACTGGTGGATTACACGGTTCTCTTTGTATAATTAATGTATAACCAATTGTTGGGGTGGTAGCACTAGATGAAACTAAAATATAATAGGTTGTGCCAGCGGTAACTACAAATGGGTTTATTACACGTATACTTGAATTGGTATTGGCTACTCCTGCTAAACAGTTGCCTAAGGTAGGACATCCTGAAAAAACAAAAACGGAGGAGTTGGGTCCGGTTGGGGTTAATTTTATACTAATGGGTCCACTAAAAGTAGGGGTATAAGAATAAAAAACATCATTCCCTGCCACATAGTTCGTTGCCGTTGGTATAGCACCGCAAGCGCCTGTTTGCTGGGTATTATAATAATTTCCTATGTTTCCGGTGTTTTCTGAATTGGTATAAGGTAAAGTAGCTATTGGAATAGCGCCATTACATACGGCTCCTAATGGAAGGGTTTGGATATTAAAACCACATACCCATGCACTCTGATTGGTGGCCGAACAATTAGATCGTACACAAAATTGATAAGCGGTATTTGGGGTTAATCCGGTCACATTAAAAGAATTTGTAACTCCAGTATAAGTTGGTGTTCCTGTAGGTAGTCCTGTATATATTTCTACATCCCAAGTGGTGGCCGTGGAACCGGCAGGCATTGTCCAAGTTAAAGTGGCCGTTGTAGCAGAAATGTTAGTTGCTGTTCCTAATGTTGGGGCTAAACATTTGGAATTAATTCGTATTAAATCTAAAAATAAACGATCTCCACCAGGGGTTGTTGTAGGTTGGGTTATGACCTTTACAAAAGCAAAAAATACATTTTGACCTACATAAGTCGATGGAACATCAAAAACATGTTCCTGACAAATATTAAAGTCCGTGTTCATCTCCGTTTCTGTCCATTCTTTCAATAGCACATATGCACTCAACAAAGAAGGGTCCGCATTTGTAGAAACCATTAAGCGGTATTTAGTGCCTAAATCGGCTGTAAATCCTTGTCTTGAAAAAAACTTTATTTGTGCATTGGACGGAACTATAGTTTGGGGAGTAACTAAATAATCCTCAGAGGTGTTGCCCATTCCTATATTTTCTCTATCTATAAATGCAGCATTTAAACCTTCACATATAGCTTGATTTGGTGGTGCAACTACTAAACTACTGATTTTCCAAAATTGATTGGGTCCAAAAGCGTTTTGATACTGATTCCATCCTGAAGGTAAAGCTGTGGAAGAACCCTCAAAACCTTCCCCAGGTCCAGGATATGAAAATTGTGAATAACCGGCTATTGAAACAAATAAAATCGATAGTATTAAAATAATTTTTTTCATGAAATGAAAATTTTTACAGTTGTATAATTCAAATTAAAATTCAAATTTAGTGAAATATATCAAAAAAACAATTAACCTTAAGTAATTAACAATATTATCTTCCTAAATATGTTGATAATTTTACTATTGTAAATTTAAAAAATGGTTCGATTTAATGTTATTTATTGATATAAACCCAACCAGTTATGGTTATTCCATCTGCTTTTTCAATCGTATAAAAATAAGTGCCGTCTGGAAGCGCTAATCCACCATTGGCTTGACCATGCCATTGTGTAGTATAGTTTTCTAAACTATAAACACTTGTGCCATAACGATTGAAAATTTCTATCTTTTTAACATGCAATGCCGTTAAATCAAAATTGTCATTCTTATCATCACCATTTGGCGATATTCCTTTTTGAATTTCACAAGTGAAGATCGGAAGAGCGTCGTGTAGGGAAAGAGTGTCTTCGCCTGTGTAGATC
>CALCNY010000054.1 GCA_937897585.1 uncultured Chitinophagaceae bacterium
ATAGATACCAACAATTCTATTTTTATAATTCCCAGTTTGAATTTTCAAAAAAATAATTCAGTAAACGAAGCTGCTATCAACAGTTTCAAATACACCGACGATTCTCTTTACAATTCAAATTCACTTTATGATAAAAATAAGAATGGTTATAATCTGAAAAACAATTTGATGTTCAGGCATTCTTTCGCGAAAAAGAATAGAATTTTTTCTGCAGGATTTAATACCACATTAACCAGAAATTACAGCGAAAACACAACAGATGCGAGATTCAGATTCTATGACGCTTCTGGTCTTCCTTTAGATCCAGATTCTTTGCAACAACAGTATAGTGACAATAAAACGAATGGATACAATATTGGTGGAAACATCTCTTACAACGAACCATTGGGTAAAAAAGGAAAAGGACAATTGCAAATTGAATACAATCCATCAGTACAAAAAAATAAAGCCAACCAAAAAACTTTCGGATTTGATGGACTGCAATATTCAAAATATGATACCACTTTATCTAATCAATTTGACAATACCATCACCACTCAAAATGGCGGTGTCACTTACCGATACAATCCAAATAAAGATGAGCAACTTTCATTTGGGGTAAGCTATCAAACTTCTGAATTAAAAAGCGACAGAATTATTCCTCAAGTAAGTAAAGTCAATCAAACATTCAAAGATTTTCTTCCAAATGCATCTTGGAGAAAAAAGATTTCGCAATACAGTAATATCAGAATGTTTTATCGGGCATCAACAGTTTTTCCAACTATTTCTCAGTTGCAAGATGTTGTCAATCTCAGCAATCCTGTTAGTGTGAGTAGTGGCAATAAAGATTTGAAACAATCATATACTCAATATGGTGGTGGTAGATTTAGTTATACCAATACAAAAAACAACAGAAGTTTATTTACCGGCATTTTCTTTCAAAGCTCTAGCGATTATATCTCCAATGCAACTTATATAGCTTCGGCAGATACTACAATTCAACAAGGCATTACATTAAAACAAGGAACGCAATTGTCGAAGCCTGTAAACCTTGATGGATACAGGGTTGTAAGGTCATATTTCAATTATAGTATTCCTGTAAAAAAATTAAAAACAACAATAAATCTGAATACCTCATTCATGTATAACAACATGCCCGGACTTGTGAATGCAACAACCACAAACACAAAAACATTTCAATACAACTTGGGAATGGCTTTTGTAAGTAATGTAAGTGAGTACGTGGATTATAATATCAGTTATAATGCAGCTATCAACAATGCTACAACTAAAGGAACATCAACCATTGAAAACAATTATGTAAATCATACGGTTTCTGTAATCTTTAATTTGTTAAGTAAAAAAGGTTGGTTTGTACAGAATGAATTTACGGGACAAATTTATAATGGTCTGTCTTCTGGCTTCGACAGAAAATTTTCTTTATGGAATGCATCAATTGGTAAAAAGTTTTTCAAGAACAAAGCAGGCGAATTAAAAATGTCGGTATTTGATATTTTAAAACAAAACCAAAGTATCAGCAGAACAGTTTCAAATACTTACCTTGAAGATGTAAACAGCAAAGTGTTACAACAATATTTCATGCTAATGTTTAGCTATAACCTTAAGAATTTTGGTACTCCTAAAAAAGTAGAAAAAACAGAAGAGTTTATTCCGAGAGTGGGATATCCGAATTAATAATCAACAAAACAATTAATCATGATTAATTTAATTAAAAGAATTCTCGGATTAGGTCCGAAAATTAATTACAGCGAACTCGTTAAAAACGGTGCCGTTATTCTTGATGTAAGAAGCACAGGAGAATATGCTGGTGGTCACATCAAAGGATCAATCAATATTCCTGTTGATCAACTGCGCAATAATCTTGCAAAACTTAAAGACAAGAAAAAGCCCATCATCACTTGTTGTGCTTCGGGAATGAGAAGCGCCACTGCAAAATCAATTTTGCTGGGAGCTGGTTATGAGGAGGTGTATAATGGAGGTGGATGGTATGGGTTGAAGGGGAAGTTGTAAGAGGGGAATGGGATTGAAGAAATATAAAGTGTGACTGAAGAAACTTCAGTCATTTTTTTTGGTTGTGAAGGTGCTGTGGACGTAATATTGCAATATTGCAATATTACTTAAAAATAATCCGTACAAATGGGCGCCTCAAAAAAAGAATTATTCCCCGAAAAACAAAACACCATCGCCACCCTTTGCAAAGCATTCGGTCACCCTGCAAGAGTAATTATCATTGAACATTTGCTAAATGTAAAAGAATGTATTGCTGAAGACTTCCTCAAAATAATACCACTTTCTAGAACCACTGTATGGCAGCATTTACAAGAATTAGAACAAGTTAAAATAATAAGAGGAACTTTTAAAAACAACTCATATAGTTACGAAATCAACCAATTAAAAGTTGAAAATGTAAGGTCGTATTTTAATGAAATCAATTAGTTTTTGAAAAATGAGGTTTTGTAAATGATTAATTTTTATTATTGGAAAATAAATCTTTTAGGATTTATTTAAAAATGGCTTACGGAAGAAAAATCATCTAATAATCACATCACCAAATCCTGTCTTTCCTGATATTTTTATATCTCCATTGCCAATAGTCAATTTGCTTTTTGATTCTAATTGTAAATCTTTATTTTTCATTTTTATTTTTCCAAATCCTGTTTTTAAATCCATTTTACAATCGGAAACAGGATTTGTAATTTGTAAATCAATATCACCAAAACCAGATTTTAAATCCATCATTTCCTTAACTGTAATGTTTTTAGCATTGATATCGCCGTAGCCAGTATTGACATCAATTTTTCCATTGAGTCCATCAACAATGATATCCCCATAGCCTGAATGTAATTTTATATCCCCAACTATTCTGTCCGATTTTATATCACCAAAAGATGTTTTAATATCAATATTGTTGCTAATCCCTTTGATATCAATGTCACCAAATCCAGTATTGATTTTAACAGTAATATTTTCAGGTACTTTAAATTCAATCTTATTGTTTTGTTGAGCCATATTTTTTTCAACAACAAATTTTTTTGTTAGTTCTTCAAGGTTTATAGTAAGAATTGTGCCATCTAAATCATAGCCAAGTTGGTAATCTTTTGAATTTTTATTTTTGTTTTTGAAAATTGTTTTTGTCTTAATTTTTAAAGAGGCATTCATCTCTACATCTTGTCTGTTACCCCCTACAACAGAAATATCTCCTATTGTTTTTCCGACAAATATTAAAGTTTTAACGCCGTTAAAAACAGTATCAACATGTAAACTGTCATCTATAGTTTTCCATGAGCCCGAAGAATTATTTTGGCTGTCAATAGGAGTATTTTCTATCGGATTTAATAAATTTACTTTTAATGATTCTGGTTGAATTTGAAAATCTTCATCCACTTGAACTGTATTGTTTAAATTAATAGAAGTTGTATCAATATGATCAGGGATTGTTGATGTGAAATTAAGTTGGGGATTATTGCTGTTATCAATATGAGTAAAGACTGTGTCAGCGGGTTGAACTTTTATTTTTTGTTGAAGATTGCCCGAATTATTTTGTCGCTTTTTATTATTATCTTTTCCAGAAAATAATAGTATTGAAATTGTTAGAGCAGTTGTAATTATTGAAGTCATGATGATTAATTTTTTTTGAAGTAATTTTTGAATAATAGTTGTACCGCCAGTCACAGTTGCTGCCGCATCTATCCATTGAGAAACTTCTGCAACATTCGTTTCTACAGGGGCAGTCTTAACATCGGTAAACAATTTTTGTAATGATTCCTCCGTCATGGCATAATGTTTTTAGGTTCATTTTTATCTTGCAGTAATACAAGGAGCTTTTGTCTTCCTCTCGACAATTGCTGCCTAATGGCTATTTCAGATTTTTTCTGAAAAACTGAAATCTCTTTTACAGAGAATCCTACAATTTCGAAATAAATCAATGCGTCGCGCTGGTCTGCAGGAAGTAAAGAGAGCGCTTTATAGAGATGATCAACTTCTGATTTACGCTCTGCTTCTGGATGGAGAAAATGACTCGACTCCGAAATTTCATCTTGATATACCGGTGAATTTTTTCTCCGTTGATTGGCTAACAAACGGGTGGCAATTCCAAACAAAAAGTATAATATTTTGTCTTGTTCTTTTAATTGTTCAAACTTTGAATAGGCAATAAGTAAAGTTTCCTGCATCAAATCCCGGAACGGCATATAGCCATACGCTCTTGCCTTACAAAACCGTTCAAATGATTCATGAACAGGTTCGTACAACAACATAAACATTTCCTTTTTTTCCTTCATGCAGCAAGTATGATTAGCCAATCAAAATGTATGTGTAAATAAAAGAAGAAATGTGACAAAAGTTTGTAATTTTTTTTCAGGTATGAGTTTTAAAAATAAAAAGAAATGGGCTCAATTTGATGCAATTGTTTTCTTAGGTTTGCGCAACTAAGTTGAACATATAAAATTCAATAAAATGAAAAAGAAAATACTGTTGTTGGGTAGTGGCGAATTGGGAAAAGAACTGGTGATTTCATTGCAACGATTAGGACAAACCATAATTGCGGTTGACAACTATCCAAATGCTCCGGCAATGCAGGTTGCAGATGGTTTTGAAGTAATTAACATGTTGGATGGAGCTGCGCTGGATGCGATTGTAGAGAAACACCAGCCCGATTTAATTGTACCCGAAATTGAAGCCATCAGAACGGAACGTTTATATGCATATGAAGAACGCGGGATTCAAGTGGTACCAAGCGCTAAAGCTGCAAATTTTACGATGAACAGGAAATTGATTAGAGATTTGGCTAGTCGGGAGTTGGGATTAAGAACAGCGAAATATGCGTATGCCACAACATTTGAACAATTTTGTGAAGCAGTTGAAACCATCGGCACACCATGTGTGGTGAAGCCATTAATGTCATCATCGGGCAAGGGCCAATCGGTATTGAAAGATAAGGAGCAGATGAAATCGGTTTGGGAATATGCGATTGAAAATTCGAGAGGCGATATAAAGGAAGTGATTATCGAAGCATTCATTACATTTCACACAGAAATCACCTTGCTAACTGTTACTCAAAAAAATGGTGATACGTTATTTTGTCCGGCTATAGGTCATCGACAAGAGCGAGGAGATTATCAGGAGAGCTGGCAACCGTGTGTGATATCTCCAGAGCATTACGCTGAAGCTTGTACGATGGCGAAAAAAGTAACTTCGGCTTTAACAGGAGCAGGCATTTGGGGTGTTGAGTTTTTTCTTTCGGAAGAGGGCGTTTATTTTTCTGAGTTGAGTCCAAGGCCTCATGATACCGGCATGGTTACATTGGCAGGCACTCAAAATTTATCAGAATTTGAATTACATGCCCGTGCAATATTAGGGCTACCCATACCACAGATAACATTGGAAAGAGCTGGGGTTAGTGCAGTAATTTTAGCCGCTAAATCTGCAACTGAATATGAATTTGAAGGAATCTCAACATTGTTAGCAACTGCTAATACGGATGTACGTTTATTTGGCAAGCCAACCACTCGTCCATATAGAAGAATGGGTGTGGTATTGATTTATGATGATGTTAATGTCAACATGAATGGATTGATAGAGAAAGCCAAGGCATTAAGAGATGAGGTTTCAATAAAATATTTAGAAAGTTAGGAGGTGGTAAGAATGTTTGGTGGTTGTTCTTAAGCTGCATCAATCGACAAATTTTCTCTCACTAATTTTCGTATTCTGAAGCAATACTTTTTAAATATCCCTGCTTTATTCCCTCCAGAAATTCTTGCTTATTCGTTCTTACATATTGATAATCCTCTTTAACCATTGTTGGATTAAGTTCACGGACATTCTCATCACTCCACAAAGTTATTTCAGCTATAATCGGCAATAGCCCAAGTCCCTTTTCTGTAAGTGTATAAATATTAGATTTTTGATTGCCTTCTTTTTTGTTTTTTCTTACAATACCCGCCTCTTCCAATAATTTCAATCGCGAGGAAAGAATATTAGTGGCAATACTTTCTATCGAAGATGAAAAATCCTTAAATGTTGTCTTATGGTCAAACAACATATCCCTGATTATCAATAATGTCCATTTGTCTCCAATGATGTCGAGGGCAGATGAAATTGGACATTGACATCTAAAATCTATGGTCATTTTATTTTAGTATAAATTATTACTTGCAAAACAAAAGCAATATTGTATATTTGCTTGCAAAACAAAAGTAATTAATAAAAATTTAAAAATGGAAAGCAAAGCAAAAACTATTGAAAATGTTGCAACAAAGCCGGCATACATTATGGTACAAATGAAGGTTGAAAGCCTTGAAGAATTAAATCAACGTTATGCACAATTTGCAATCCCAATTTTGCTTAAGCATGGTGGGCAAATGATTGCAGGCACTCCTGCGCCAAATGTAAAAGAAGGAGATTGGAATGGAAATTGGGCTGCGGTTCTTCAGTTTCCTAGTATGGAAGCAGCAGAAGGCTGGTACAATTCTGATGAGTACCAACCTTATAAAAACCTTCGAATTAATGAACTGCAATCTGAAGCAGGTAGAGTGGTAATCATACCAGGTATGTAGTTTTATTTTTCACATTTAT
Organism: uncultured Chitinophagaceae bacterium; assembly: GCA_937897585.1. Taxonomy (GTDB): domain Bacteria; phylum Bacteroidota; class Bacteroidia; order Chitinophagales; family Chitinophagaceae; genus Ferruginibacter. The sequence goes on from CALCNY010000054.1 coordinate 6,574, forward strand.
TAACCAGGCTTAGTTATTTACTGAGTTTGGTTAATTATTTATAAAATTTAATCTCAAATGAAAAAAGTATTAGTAACAGGTATTTCTGGATTTGTAGGTCAACATTGTGCTGCCGAATTATTAAAAAAAGGCTATGCTGTAAGAGGCTCAGTAAGAAACTTGTCTAAAGCCGAAGAAGTAGTAAAAGGAATTACCAAAGAAATTGACCCAAAGGGAAATTTAGAGTTTTGTGAATTAGATTTGATGAAAGATGCAGGTTGGGATAAGTCCATGGAAGGATGTGATTTTGTTATACACGTTGCATCTCCTTTTGTAGTCAAAGTTCCAAAAGAAGAAAATGAATTAATCAAACCTGCGGTTGAGGGAACATTAAGAGCATTGACAGCTGCAAAAAATGCTGGAGTTAAAAAAGTAATTCTTACCTCCTCAACAGTAGCTATGCAGGGTGGGCAACATGGTTTAATAAAAATAAATCAAGATAGCTGGACTGATATAAATGAAAAAACTGTTACTGCATACTTTAAAAGCAAAACGCTGGCAGAAAAAAGTGCTTGGGAATTTATTGAAAATCAAAATGGTGGTATAAAATTAGAATTAGTAGTTGTTAATCCCGGGCCTATTTACGGACCAACGCTTACCGGAAATTTAGATAATGAAGCAATGAGTTTTTTCAAAAAATTAATTAACGGACAAGTGCCTATGTTACCCCAGGCATATTCTGTGATGTCGGATGTAAGAGATATAGCATCTATTCATGTAGCTGCTCTAGAAAATGAAAAAGCAAACGGCAAACGCTTTATTGTAACAACAGAAAGACCTTATGGTTTTCAAGAAATTGCAGAAATTTTAAAATCAAATGGATACAAAAAAGTTAGCACCAAATTGGCACCGACTTTTTTATTAAAGTTTATGGCGAAGTTTAATGATGAAGCTA
>CALCNY010000055.1 GCA_937897585.1 uncultured Chitinophagaceae bacterium
ATTTTTAAATGGAGTGCAAAAATAAGACAATTCAGTATTCCATTCAAATTTTTTAAAAAGAATTCTTATTTATTATTCACAAATAATAAATATTTCTTTTCCAATAGCCCATATAGTCACTTATTTTTGTGCATAATTATTATATGAACAATTTTTTCAAAGATAAAGTGGTGGCTATAACTGGTGGAAGTGATGGAATTGGCAGAGCCTTGATAGAACTATTATTACCTGTAGGAGCAAAAATTGCTACTTGCGCAAGAAATCAAGATAAATTATATGATTTACAAGTTGCTAACCCAGGCAAACCTTTGCATTGTATCGTTGCAGATGTGAGTAGTTATTCCGATTGTAAATTATTTATTGAATCAACAATAAAACAATTCGGACATATTGATATCCTTATCAACAATGCAGGCATTTCAATGCGATCATTACTAATTGATGCAGAAGTGGAAGTCATAAAAAAAGTAATGGAAATTAATTTCTTTGGCACTATGTATTGCACCAAACTTGCCTTAAACTCAATATTAGAAAGAAAAGGAACAATCGTTGGTGTATCTTCAATCGCAGGATACCGAGGACTTCCAGGAAGAAGTGGTTATTCTGCAAGCAAATTTGCTTTAAATGGCTGGCTTGAAGCGGTAAGAACTGAATTGCTCGTAGACGGCGTTAATGTAATGTGGGTTTGTCCAAGTTTCACAAAAAGCAATATCAGAAATGCTGCTCTAAATGAAAAAGCAGAAGCGCAAGGCGAAAGCCCATTAGATGAAAGCAGCTTAATGACCGCCGAAACTTGTGCTACTCATATTTTAAATGCTATTGAGAAAAGAAAGCGAACTTTAATACTTACTGCCAGAGGTAAACAAACAGTTTGGTTAAATAAACTCTTCCCTTCATGGGCTGATAAATTAACAAGAAAGTTTTTTTATAAGAATGGGAAGTTGGTGAAGTGAAAGCTAGATAAGGTAGATAGGCTGGATAAAGCTGGATAGGCTGGATAAGCTGGATAAAGCTAGATATGCTGGATAATAGATGCTGGATAATCTTAGCTCATTAGCAAATTCTAGTATCAAGAATCTTGTATCAAGAATCTAAAAAAATGAAATTACTAACACTCATAACAGACATTGGAGAAAAAGACTTTCTCACGGGTGCCATCAAAGGGCAGCTGCTTCGTTATGAACAGAATTTAAATATCATAGATATCACACATTCTCTTTCAGCTTTCAACTATCCTCAGGCTGCTTATGTTTGTAGAAACGCCATTAAAAATTTCCCAACTGGAACTTTCCATTTGATCTTAGTAAATATTTTTGATGAGAAGCCAGACTACATGATTCTTGCAGAACACAATGGCCATTTTATTGGCTGCGCAGATAATGGTTTACTAACAATGATTCTGGAAGAAATGCCACAAAAAGCTGTTGGGCTAAGACTTGATCTACAAATTCAAAAAAGCACGTTATTCCTTTCTAATGTTTTTGCCAAGGCTATGCACGAATTGCATAATGGAAAAACAATAGAAGAAGTTGGCGACCCTAATATCAATATTAAAGTCAAAAATGCTTTACAACCCATGGTCGGTGATGATTGGATTGAAGGACAAATCATCTTTATCGACAATTTCGAAAATGTAATCGTCAACATCAATAAAGTTCAATTCGAAGAAAACAGAAAAGGAAGAAATTTCTCCATTATTTTCAAAAGAGATGAAGTGATTGAAAAATTAAGCAATGCTTATTCAGACGTTCCCGAAGGTGAGAAACTTGCTTTCTTCAATTCGGCGGGTTATCTCGAAATCGCTATCAACAAAGGAAATGCAGCTGGATTGTTTGGCTTGCAAGGATATTCCGAAAAACAATATTTAAGCAACAGGTTATTTTATCAAACCGTAAAAGTTCACTTTCAATAAAAATTAAACAATGAAAAATTTATTCTTATTATTTTTTGTGTTTGTCGCAGTACAAACCAATGCTCAGGTAAAAATGCCTGCACTCTCTCCTACTCAAACATTCACTCAGGATTTTGGGATGGGAAGTATTGAAGTTAAATACAGTCGCCCTAGTATGAGAGGCAGAAAAGTCTTCGGCGATTTACTTCCTTATGGAGAGTTGTGGAGAACTGGCGCCAATGCTGCAACTACAATAAAATTCACAGATCAAGTAATGATCAATAACAAAATAATTGATACCGGCACTTATGCCATTTATACAATTCCCGGTGAAAAAAAATGGACATTCATTTTAAACAAAGGCATCACGAACTGGGGCACAAATGAATACAAAGAATCTGATGATGTTTTAAGATTCAGCACAGACAATATTAAATTGAAAGTACCTAAAGAAACTTTCACCATGCAAATTGCAAACATAACAACTCAATCCTGCGAACTGCATATCATGTGGGAGGAATCATCAATCGTTATTCCGATAAAAACTGATGTGAAACCAAAATTGAAAGCACAAATTGAAAAAGCTTTAATGACAGATAAAAAACCTTACTATCAGGCAGCACAATATTACAATGAGTATGAAATGGATTTCGCTAAAGCTTTGACATATTCTCAAAAAGCTGTAGAAGAAAAACCAAATGCCTATTGGATTTGGTTGTATCAAGCAAAAATCCAACAAAAATTGGGTGATAAAGCAGGCGCTTTAGAAAGTTCAAAAAAATCTATTGAAGCGGCAAAAAAAGAAAATGCTGATGATTATATAAGATTGAATGAAGAGTTTCAAAAGACTTTGTAAAGTAAAAATTCAAAATTTTTAATTAAAAAAGGCCAACAATATTTTATTTAGTTGGCCTTTTTTATTAATCTTATCTCTATATTAAGCTCTCTGCTTTACAGCTGCTTTAGCAGGAGCTTTCTTTTTTACTTTCTTCAAAGCGGCTTCGATTGCTTTACTTAAATCTTCGTAAGTAGCTTTTTTAACCAATTCCCCATTTACAAAAAAAGTTGGAACATCCTTTACACCTCTGTCGATGCCTTCTTTCAAATCGCCCTGAACTTGCCAGCCATATGTGGCGTTTACTAAATCATCTAAAAATTTCTTACTTCTTACACCAGCTTCTTTGGAATGCAATTTCAATGATGTTGTACCCAGGTTTCTTCTGTTTGCAAAAAGGATATTATGCATCTCCCAGAATTTACCTTCTTGTGCAGTAGCTACAGCAGCTTCGCCTGCTTTCAAACTTCTTTGATGAATTTTAGTTAAAGGAAAATGACGGAAATTAAATCTAATTCTGCCATCATATTCTTCTAATAATTGCTTTACAACTTCATTTGCTTTTGCACACACTTCACTTTCATATTCTCCAAATTCTTCTAGTGTTACTTCTGCTTTAGGATTTCCTACAAATACATCTCTCGGTTCAATAATTTCAACCACTTCTTTTTTAAATGCCATTTTCTATTCTGTTTTATTTATTTTAATAAAAGTTAAACAAGATGAATAAGATTTTGTTTAACAATGAGCTAGTTTTTTTTCGAATCGGCTGAAGATAGTATTTTTTGTACTGTTTTAATAGCAACAATTTTAAATTTTACAAACAATTTGCTAAGTTGTTGATTTTAAGCTAATTATATTGTTTTAAAAAAATGTTATAAAATTTCTGCCACTTGTTTTTTAGCTTGATCGTTTCGAAAAACCACCAATCCGTCAAATACATCTACAACCACAGGCAGCTCCTTGTTTATGTCTCCTGCCAGAATTCTTTTACTCAATTGGTTGATGATTTGCTTTTGAATTAAACGCTTCAATGGACGTGCTCCAAATTGAGGGTCAAAACCATTATCTGCCAGATAATCCAAAGCATAATCACTGAACTCCAATTTGATGCCATTTTCTGCAACCAGTTTTTTCAATTGATTCAACTGAATACCAATAATTGACTTGATATCAGATTTCATTAACGGCTGGAACATAATGACCTCATCAATTCTATTTAAGAATTCTGGTCTTATGGTTTGTTTCAGTAAATTCATCACTTCAACCTTGGTGCTGTCTACCACTTCATCTTTGTTCTTTTCTGTTACTTTTTCAAAATTTTCTTGGATAATCTGACTTCCCATATTACTGGTCATGATGATAATAGTGTTCTTAAAATTCACCATCCTACCCTTATTGTCGGTAAGTCTTCCATCATCCAACACCTGAAGCAACACATTAAAAACATCAGGATGCGCTTTTTCGATTTCATCTAACAACACTACAGAATATGGTTTTCTTCTCACGGCTTCTGTCAATTGCCCACCTTCATCATAACCTACATATCCTGGAGGCGCTCCTACCAATCTGCTTACGGTATGTTTTTCCTGATATTCACTCATGTCTATTCTGGTCATCATCGCATCATCATCAAAAAGATAATCAGCCAAAGCTTTAGCCAATTCAGTTTTACCAACACCTGTAGTTCCTAAAAATATGAACGACCCTATTGGCCTTTTGGCATCTTGCAATCCAGCTCTGCTTCTTCTTATGGCATCTGCAACTGCTTCAATAGCTTCTTCCTGCCCCACAACTCTTTTATGTAACTCAGCTTCAAGATTTAATAATTTCACTTTATCACTTTGCATCATTTTAGATACAGGAATTCCAGTAGACTTGGCGACACTTTCAGCAATATCATCGGCATCCACTTCTTCCTTCAACAATCTTTTTTCCGAAAGTTCATCGAGTTGTATTGTCCAAGTGTGAATCAACGTTTCCTGTTCTTTAATTTTTCCATAACGGATTTCAGCAACTTTTCCATAATCACCATTTCGTTCGGCCTGATCAGCTTCTTGTTTTAATTGCTCAATGGCCGCTTTACCATTTTGAATTTTTTCGACAATCTCTTTTTCCTGTTTCCACTTCGACATGTAAGTATCTCTTTCCACCGAAAGATTCGCGATTTCTGTGTTCAATTCTTTTAATTTCTTCGCATCATTTTCTCTTTTGATGGCTTCTCTTTCAATTTCCAATTGACGAATTTGCCTTTCTAGTTTATCCAACTCTTCAGGCATAGAATTCATTTCCAATCTGAGTTTTGCTGCGCTTTCATCAATTAAATCAATGGCTTTATCAGGCAAGAAACGATCATTGATATAGCGATGAGATAATTCTACTGCAGCGATGATGGCTTCATCTTTTATCCTTACGTGATGATAAGTTTCATATCTGTCTTTCAAACCACGAAGTATTGAAATCGCATCTTCTACACTCGGCTCATCAATCATCACTTTTTGAAATCTTCTTTCAAGTGCTTTGTCTTTTTCAAAATATTTTTGATACTCATTTAAAGTTGTTGCGCCAACGGCTCTGAGTTCGCCTCTTGCCAAAGCTGGCTTTAAAATATTGGCAGCGTCCATAGCTCCATCACCACCACCGGCACCTACTAGTGTATGAATTTCATCAATAAATAAAATGATATCTCCATCACTGCTGGTCACTTCCTTTACAACCGATTTTAAACGTTCTTCAAACTCACCTTTATATTTTGCACCGGCAATTAATTGTCCCATGTCGAGTGCATAAATAATTTTAGATTTCAAGTTTTCAGGAACATCCCCATTCACAATTCTCATCGCCAAACCCTCTGCTATAGCCGTTTTACCAACACCTGGTTCACCAACCAAAATCGGATTGTTTTTTGTTCTTCTACTTAAGATGTGTAACGTCCTTCTAATTTCTTCATCACGTCCAATCACCGGATCTAGTTTTCCGGCTCTTGCCATCTCAATTAAATTCTTAGCATATTTATTCAACGCATTGAATGTGTTTTCCTGTGTTTGAGAATTTACAGTAGCACCTTTTCTTAATTCTTTAATTGCAGCTATCAATCCTTTTTCTGTAAGTCCTGCATCTTTCAACAAATTAGCAACGGCATCATTTCCCATTACCATAGCCAACAAAATATGCTCAGGTGTTACAAATTCATCTCCAAAATTTTTCAATACCGAGCCAGCTTTTAATAACATTGAGTTGGCTTCTCTACCCAAATTTTGTGCAGGCTCAGAATTTGTTATCGGAAGTTTAGCAATCTTGTCATTTAGTCTATTTTCAAGTAAGTTAACGACAACATTATTTTTTTTAAGTAGATAAGAAATCGGTGAATCTTCCATTTGCAACAATGCTTTTAATATATGTTCCGTCTCTATATTTGGATGCTTTTGATTGAAAGCCAATTGATGTGCCTGTTGAATGGCTTCAGTTGCTTTAATCGTGAAGTTGTTCAGATTCATAATGGTTATTATTGGTTACACAAATGACTTTTCAAATACCAATCCAATTATAATTTTGATGCAATTATGGCATATCTAAATCATTTTAATGACTTTCTTGCACAATAAAATTAAGAAGGATGTAATTTTATCATGTTTCAATAAATATTGTGGTTTATATACTTTTGGATAATGATGGAAAATAGCTGTGATACTAAAACTTATCATAGCTTTGAGCAACTTAACTAAAACGCTTTTTTTATGTACAAAATCTGTTTTATTTCTATTTCCTTATTGATTTGTTTATCGACATTTGGCCAGAAGAAAGAAAAGAAAATAAAAGGAATGTATATTCAGTGGGGATATAATATTGAATGGTATACCAAAAGCAATATTCATTTTAAATTAAACAATGGCAGCGATTTCATTTTGCATAATGTATCAGCAAGCGATAAACCCAATTTCGACGCGATTTATAAAAACCCAGATCAAATTTCTATTCCACAATACAATTACAGAATTGGATTTTATTTGAATCATGAACAAACGAAATCAATAGAACTTAATTTTGATCATGCTAAATATGTTGTTAATAATTTTCAAACTGCTCATGTAACGGGTACCATTAAAGGCAAACCTGTTGAAGGAGACAGCATTTTAAACCCATCTACGTTTTTACATCTAGAACATACTGATGGTGCGAACTGGCTTCATGTTAATTATGTTCAACAGAAAACAATCAAAAGCAGTCATGACCAAAGCCAACCAAGATTGAACCTTATTGGTAAAATCGGTGCTGGTATCAACATCCCCAGAACAGATTTCACCTGGGAAGGCGACAGATTGAATAATCAATTTCATATTGCAGGCTATAACGCTAGTGTTGAAGGTGGTATCAAATATTATTTTTCTAAAAAATTCTTTTTGGAAGGAACCGGAAAAACCGGATATGTCAGATATCTAAATGCTTTAGCGAACACCAATACTTTTAAAAATAGCCGCGTAAATCACGGTTTCGGATATTTTGAAGTAATTGTATTGATTGGTTATGACATTAAATTTAAATAATTGTTTCAATTAACATTATGTACGAAAATAAAAAACAAAAACTAGCAACTAAAAAAGTTTTCAGAGTTAGAATTTTAAAAAATGTTTTGATAGCTTTTATTGTGATGATAGTAAGTTTATTTCTCGGAATTATTGGCTACAAAATAACTGTTCCTGAATTCGATTGGTATGATAGTCTTTTGAATGCCTCAATGATATTAAGTGGGATGGGCCCTTTAATCGACGCTAATATCATATTGACTAAATCTGCTAAAGTATTTGCTTCTTTTTATGCACTTTTCAGTGGCATTACATTTCTTTCAACCTTTGGCATCATCGTTGCCCCTGCTCTTCATCGCTTCTTTCACAAACTACATATGGATGAAGAAGAAAATTAATTTTTCTTTTTATAATATCAATGAACAAAGAAAAAAACACACAAATTATTAAATCAATTGCCACACAACTTGGTTTTGATTTTTGTGGTATTGCACTTGCACAGCATTTGAACGATGATGCCAGAAGACTTGAAACCTGGTTGAATAAAGGCATGAATGGATCAATGGAGTATATGGCCAATCATTTCGACATAAGAGTTAACCCTACTCTTCTTGTCCCTGGCGCCAAATCAGTCATTACGGTTTTATACAATTACTACCCTGAGGAAAACCAAACCGAAGAATACAAAATATCCAAATATGCGTATGGCGAAGATTATCATGATGTCATCAGAAAAAAACTTCATGAATTCTTTTTCATCATTAAAGAAAAAATCGGAAAGATAAATGGAAGAGGCTTTGTAGACAGCGCTCCTGTTTTGGAAAGAACTTGGGCACAACGTTCCGGATTGGGTTGGATTGGCAAAAACGGAAATCTTATCAATAAAAAACAAGGCTCATTCTTTTTCATTGCTTCTCTCATCGTTGACCTCGAATTAAATTACGATAACGCATACACGAAAGATTACTGTGGCACATGTACTAGCTGTATAGACAATTGTCCTACTGAAGCGATATTGCCAGATAAAGTTGTTGATGGCAGTAAATGTATTTCCTATTTTACCATTGAATTGAAAGATGCATTGATTCCTGACAATATGAAAGGCAAATTTGACAATTGGCTATTTGGTTGCGATGTGTGCCAAGATGTTTGTCCATGGAATCGTTTTTCTAAACCAAATCAAGAAGAAAAATTCAAGCCAATACCTGAAATCATTAATTTCAGTTCAAAAGATTGGGAAGATTTGACTGAAGAGAATTTTAAATTTATTTTCAAAAATTCGCCTATCAAAAGAACAAAATTCAGCGGCATCAAACGAAACCTTCAATTTATCAAAAAGTAAAATCATGATTGAAACCATTGAAAAGCTGAATCAAATTGCGCTCAAACCATCAAGAAAAATAATTGGATTGATGAGCGGTACTTCATTGGATGGACTTGATATTGCGTTGTGCGAAGTCTTTGGAAATGGTAAATCGACGAAAATAAATCTACTGCAATTTGAAACCATTGAATACAAAAACAATTTCAGAGATGAAATAAAAACTATCTTCTCCCAAAAAAATATTGATCTCGAAAAGCTATGTTTATTGAATGAATGGATTGCAAAAGTTCATGCTGAAATGATAAATAAAAAACTTTCTGATTGGCAAATGAAAAAAAGTGAAATCGATCTGATTGCCAGTCATGGTCAAACCATTTACCATGCACCTGAAAGTTTACATCAAAATAAAACTTTCGGCAATGGCACTTTACAAATCGGAGATGGAGATCAAATTGCTGTAAATACAGGCATCATCACCATAAGCGACTTCAGAAAAAAACATATTGCAGCTGGTGGCGAAGGTGCTCCATTGGCGGCTTACGGAGATTATCTTTTGTATGCACAACCAAACAAATCAACAATATTGCTGAACATAGGAGGAATTTCAAATCTAACTTACATTCCTTCAAATAGTAGTTTTGAAAATGTAGTATGCACTGACATTGGACCCGGAAACAAATTGATGGATATATGGATTAACAAACATTTCCCTGAAAAACAGTTTGATCAAGATGCTGCATTTGCAAATACAGGAGAAGTTCATTCAACATTATTAGCCACTTTAAAATCGCATCCGTTTTTTAAATTATCATTTCCAAAAACAACGGGACCTGAATTATTCAATCTTGAATTTATTGAAAATGCAATTCGAGAATCTGAAACAGCGGATATTCCGACTGCAGATGTAATGGGGACTTTGAATAAATTTACTGTTGATATTATCTGTCATGCCATTCACCATTTCGTTTCGGCTAACCAAGACTGTGATATATTTATAAGTGGAGGTGGCGCAAAAAATCATTTGCTATTCAAAGGTATTGCTGATTACTTTCCAATAAATTCTGTAAAAACACTTCTCAATTCAGATGCTAAAGAAGCTATGTTATTTGCCGTATTAGCAAATGAAACAATTGCAGGTAACAAAAAAACATTTGGTAACGGGAGTGCTAAAATGCCGAATGTGAGTATGGGGAAGATTTGTTTACCGATGTAAAAGTTTAAAAGGTTTAAAAAGTTCAATCAGTTCAAAAAGTTGAAAGAACCTTTTGAACAACCTGAACCTCTTGAACTTTATTGAACCTCAAAAAAAGCTACTCCCACTTAAACACCTTCACTGCTATTCCATACACCACAACACCCCAAATAATCAAAATCAAAATCTCCGATTTTACTTGCCATAAAGATTGACCTTCAAATGCCACATTTCTTAAAGCGGTATTGAGATGAGTCAAAGGCATTGCTCTAGAAATCGGTTGCAGCCACTTTGGAAAACTGTCTATTGAAAAGAAAGTCCCTCCTAATAAAAACTGAGGTAATGTAATCAGATTTGCGAACGGAGGTATTGTGCTATCATTTTTTGCTATACCACTTACTATAAAACCAAATCCCATAAAAACGAGCAATCCAAAAAAGCTCAATACCATCATATCAAAAAATGTCTGAAAACCATGTATCAGCGTAAATCCAAAAAAGAAATAGCCCGCAGAAATAATTACAACAGCTGTAATTAATTGAAATATTACCCTGCTAAGGCCTTCGCCTAAAATGATAAAAGTTCGATTGATGGGTGTGGCGAAAAAACGTTTTAAAACTAAAGTATTTCTCAAATTAAAAAACATAAAAGCTACGCCAAAAACACCTGCGCTTAATAACGAAAATCCAAGCTGACCAGGTAAAATAAAGTCTATGGTTTTATATTCTCTTACGGTTTCAATGTCGGTTTGAGGATTGAAATTAAAATCTGCATAACTCTGTCGATTTTTATACATCGTGTTACTGATTCTATTTACCGTGTTTTCAAGCATTGATTTTAATTGCGGCCATTTATCGTTGCTTGAAGTGGTACTTTTTAAAACCAAAGAATAGGGATTTGCAGCCGACACATTGTTTTTGGTAATTAGAATTATTCCAACTAATCTTCCTTTATTCAAATCGGATCTCATTTCTTGTTCAGTATCATAATGCATAATTTTGAACATATCCATTGACACGATAGACTTGTATATAATGTTTGATGTGTCAGAATTTTTATCTATTACTACTTTGAAAGACTGCATAGAACCGCCTCCACCAATAAATCCAAAAACCAGAATAAAAATAAAAGGAAAAATAAAACTAAATATCATTGCCGACGGACTTCTGGTAATGGCTCTGAGGCTGCCTTTTGTAATCGCCCACATGGCTCTAAACTGACTGTATTTCATTGGAAAAAATTTCGGTGTAAAGCTAAGATAGTTTTTGTTTAAAATGTAATGTAGGTTTAAGAGGTTCAAAAGGTTAAAGATGTTCAAAAGGTCAAGAGGTTCAAAAGGTTCAAGAGGTTCAAAAGGTTGCTTCTAATTGAACATCTTGAACCTTTTGAACTTATTGAATCCAACCAGCATCCAGCTTATCAAGCCTATCCAGCCTATCCAGCTTATCCAGCCTATCCAGCCTATCCAGCAACTCACTATCTTTACAATCCCAACCAATCAAATGAAAAAAGTCTATTTACTTCTCGGCAGCAATATGGGTAATTCTGCTGCCCAACTAAAAAAAGCAAAGTCATTAATTAATAAACAAGTTGGCAACGTATCCAGATCATCTGCATGTTACAGCACAGCAGCTTGGGGAAATACATACCAACCTGACTTTTTAAA
>CALCNY010000056.1 GCA_937897585.1 uncultured Chitinophagaceae bacterium
CTTCCGATCTATTAAACCTATTGAACTTTTTGAACAAACAAACCCAAACCCAAACATTTCCCAACCCGAAGAAAAATAAATATAAAAAAAACTTGCATTTAAAAATATTGACATCTATCTTGCATTCGAATTCTATAACTACGCCTCACTTGGGCAACCCTATAACATCCGAGTTTCTTCAGTAATCCTGTAAGAATCCACTTAATTTATCCAAATAATTATTCGATTGCTATTTGCTTGTGTTTATTTATTGAATACAATTTCAATAAATCAGTTTTGTGAGACTTAAATAATATTACTCATAAAGACAATATTAGCAAATTAGATACGTTAATATTTTTCGTATAGTCATATTAAGCAGAAATACGTATATGAAGCATCAAAATAACAAAGAGATAAATGTAAAGTCTGGGGTGATTTCCAGTACTTTTTTATACATAATAAGCTTTTTTCTTACCTCTAAATCAAGTACTATGAACTCATGTTCTACCACAACACGTTTACGAACGGTTGAAGCCTCTTCATCAATTGCAACATCAAAATCGGGTATCGCCCGAATTTTTAGTTTGCTCATTTTGTCATTGCTGACTGTCGTTGGCGCATCTGCTCAGATTGGTTCTGTGAACAGCTGGACTCAGCAGTATAACAGCACGACATATCCCAGTGGCGCCATCAACGGTACTTATCAGATTGCTAATGGTAATAACCGATTGTTGGTCGTTGCAATAGCAACCACCCAAACAGCCAATGGTGCGATTAGTATCACTAACGTCACTTATGGTGGAACCGCATTGACACTTGCCGCAGGAGATGCTGGTGTGACTACACAATGGAACCACAGCGCCATCTATTATTTAAAAGATGTCGGTATTGGTAGTGCAGCCGCAGGCAAAAGTTTAAACGTGACTTGCTCTGGAGGTACTTCTTATAACACTTATATAGCTGCTGCTGTTTATAGTAATGTTGACCAAACGACTCCATTCACAACAGCAGTTAATTTTAATAGTGGAGGGTCAGCATCTAGCAGTGTTGGTCCTTTATCAAGTTTTAATATCGCTGCAAATGATTCGGCAGTTTCTATCATTAATTTGGCCAGAAGTTCTTCAGGTACTACTGCTAGAACAATCCAAACATTTGCTACCAATTGGCCTACTGCCAGTTTAACGTCAAGTGCTATCTCTACTTCAGGTCCATGCTTTCAGGCTTATGTCATCCGTAGAAGTGTGGCTACAGCAGCCACAGGAGAGGCGGCAACTCATACAGCTAGTAGTACAAGTACATTTTCTTCATATACAACAATGAGTATCAAATATGCTGCGCCAACTATAACCGGGTCTGCAACAGCAACAGCTTTTACCACTACATATGGTACGGCTTCTGCGGCTCAGAGCTTTGCAATTTCGGGAGCCAATTTAAGTGCCAATCTAATAGCCACCGCACCAACAGGATTTGAGGTTTCTGCTGATGGGGTGACTTACGCTAGCACGGCTACATTTACACAAACAAGTGGATCCGCTTCTGGAACGTTGAGAATACGATTAGCCTCAACTGCTGCAGTTGGTGGAACTTTTAACTCACAGAATATTACATTAACTAGTACAGGTGCCACTACGGTAAATATTGTAACAGCATCAAGTGGCAATACGGTAAGTAAAAAAGCATTAACGGTTTCCAGCGCTGCAGTTACTACAAAAGAATATGATGGAACAACGGCGGCTACTATTACGGGTACACTATCCGGAGTAGTCAATGCTGATGTAGTCACATTAAGCGGTACCGGTACTTTTGCAAGTGCCGCAGTAGCTACTGGTGTTACTGTAACATCAACATCAACATTAACCGGAGCTAACGCCGGAAATTATACATTAACGCAACCCACAGGATTAACCGGTGACATCACTAAAAAGACATTAACCATTACGGGATTGACCGGAAATAATAAAGTGTACGACGGAACAACTACTGCCACTACAACTGGAACTGCTGCATTGAGCGGAGTTGTAGGTTCTGATGTGGTAACCCTGGGTGGCACACCAGCATTTACATTTACAAATGCGAATATTGGAACTGCTATAAGCATTACTACATCAGGTTATACCATCAGTGGTGCCAATTCTGGCAATTATAATCTTACTCAACCAAGTTTATCTGCCAACATTACTGTCAAGGCATTAACTGTTACAGGATTGACTGGAAATAATAAAGTGTACGACGGAACAACTGCAGTCACAGTCACAGGAACTGCTGCATTGAGCGGTGTTGTGGGTTCTGATGTGGTAACGCTGGGTGGCACACCAACATTTACTTTTACAAGCGCCAACGTAGGAACTGCAGTCAGCATCACTACTACCGGTTATACGATTAGCGGTACTAATTCTGGTAATTATACATTAACACAGCCAACCTTATCGGCGAATATTACGACAATAACACCAACAGTTACTGTAACCGTTGGAACCTATCCTTATAGCGGTGCTGCTCAAGGACCGAATGCGGCAACGAATACAGGAACGGGAACAAGTTACACATTCAGTTATGTTGGAACAGGAAGCACAACATATGCGGCCAGTTCAACTCGACCTACAGCAGTTGGTACTTATACTGTAACAGCAACCGTAGCCGCAAACGGAAACTATGGTTCGGCAAGTTCATCAGCAACTGCATTTAGCATTGACGCAAAAGCATTAACTGTTACTGGCTTGACAGGAATCAATAAAGTTTATGACGGATTAACTACAGCTTCTGCAACTGGTACAGCTGCATTGAGCGGAGTTGTTGGCTCTGATGTGGTAAGCTTAGGCGGTACGCCAACATTTACCTTTACGAGTGCGAACGTGGGAACGGCTGTAAGCATTACAACTGCTGGATATACAATTAGTGGTGCTAATGCTGGTAACTATACATTAACACAGCCAACTTTATCGGCGAATATTACGGCACTTACTCCAACAGTTACTGTTACCGTTGGATCATATACTTATAACGGTTCTGCTCAAGGTCCGAATGCTTCATCGAATACAGGAACAGGAACAAGTTATACATATAGCTATGTTGGGGTATCACCAACTGTTTACAGTGCGAGTTCAACAGCACCAACAAATGCTGGTACTTATACAGTAACAGCAACAGTAGCTGCTAATGGAAACTATGGTTCTGCAAGTTCTTCAGCCACTGCCTTTACCATTACTGCCAAGGCATTAACCATAACAGGTTTGACTGGAAATAACAAAGTATATGACGGAACAACTGCTGCCACTGCAACTGGAACAGCTGCATTGAGTGGCGTTGTAGGTGCAGACGCAGTAACACTCGGAGGAACACCAACATTTACTTTTGCAAGTTCGAATATTGGAACGGGTATCGGTATTTCTACAACTGGGTATACCATCAGTGGCACTAATTCCGGTAATTATACACTTACTCAACCAAGCTTATCTGCAAACATTACTGCAAAAGCATTGACCATTACCGGTCTAACAGCAAGCAATAAAGTATACGACAGAACAACTGCCGTTACTGTAAGTGGAACAGCTGCATTAAGTGGAGTGGTAGGTGCTGATGTGGTAACCTTAGGCGGTACACCAGCGTATGTCTTTACAAGTGCGAACGTGGGAACCGCTGTCAGCATTACTACAACTGGCTATACCATCAGCGGTGCAAACTCAGGAAACTATACATTAACACAGCCTAGCTTATCGGCTAATATCACTGCAAAAGCATTGACCATTACCGGTCTAACAGCAAGCAATAAAGTTTATGATGCTACAACAACAGTAACTGTAACCGGAACTGCCGCATTAAGTGGTGTGATTTCTCCTGATTTGGTTACGTTAGGTGGAACTGGTGCATACGTGTTCACTTCTGCAAATGTGGGAACACCTGTAAACATCACCACAACTGGATTTACCATTAGTGGGGCCAATTCAGCTAACTACTCATTAACGCAGCCTGCATTATCAGCAAACATTACTGCTAAAGCATTAACCATAACGGCAAACAATGCCACTTCATGTTATGGTTATGGTTATACATTAGGTACAACCGCATTTACGAGCTCAGGTTTAGTTTCTCCTCAAACTATTGGAGGTGTGACACTAGCTTCTGCAGGTGTTGATTATGCGTCGAATCCAGGTGCTTATCCAATTGTAGCTTCTGCTGCAACGGGTGGTACATTCAGCGCATCGAATTATAATATTTCATACGTGAATGGTACACTTACCGTAAGTGATGTGCCTTCGTTTTCTGTTGATCCTTTGGCAACAGATGTAAATTATTGCTTGAATACAACGGCAACAGCATTGTCTGTTAGCGCATCTGCTGGTAGCGGAACCATTAGCAGCTACCAATGGTATAAAAATACCGTTAGCAGTAGCTTCGGTGGTACCTTGATTTCTGGCGCAACATCTTCAACCTATACACCGCTTACAACTGTAGCCGGAGTTTCTTACTACTATTGTGTGGTAACTAACTCAAACGGTTGTACGCTGGAGAGTAATCCTTCGGGAGCCATAACTGTAAACGCATTGCCAACTACAGTAACTGTAAGTGGTGGAGGAACTTCTTGTAACAGTATTATTTTAACTGCTTCAAATGGTTCAAGTGGAACTATTTATTTCCAAGGTACAACCTCAGGAGGAACTTCTACAGCAACTGCTTCATCCGCACAATCGATAACTGTTTCAGGTACTTATTATTTCAGGGCACAAACTGCGGCAGGTTGTTGGGGAACAGAAGGAAGTGCAGTGGTTACATTAACCGCACCAGTTGTGACTTCGGTAGAAATTTGCCAGGGTGGTAGTGGTTCTCTTGGAGCTACTGCAACTTGTAATTCAATAACAGGACAATCTGCTGGTCCAAATGATGCTACAACAGGAACAGGTACAGGCTGGACTACACCAGGCAATATTGGTGCTGCAGGTACAGCAAGTATTGTTGTTTCGGCAAATACTAACTCGGCTAATTTACAAGGAACAGGATATGGATTTGCTATACCTTCAGATGCTGTGATTAATGGAATTACAGTTGTTATTAGCAGGTCAACTTCAGGTTCTACAAGCCCTTTACTAAGAGATAATGTAGTGAGTCTTGTTAAAGGAGGTACTATTCAGACTATTTCGAATAAAGCGGTTACAGGAACAAACTGGTCAGGAACACTGACGGAAGCATCATATGGTGGTACTGCTGATCTTTGGTCTAATTCATGGACTGCGGCTGATATCAATGCTTCTAATTTTGGTGTGGTACTTTCTGCATCAAATACCAACACAGGTAGTAGTAGAACAGCAAATGTCGATTACATAAGAATTACTGTAACCTATACTATACCAGGTAATTTAAACTGGTATACGGCTTCATCAGGAGGTACACTCCTTGGAACAGGAGCTAGCTTCAATCCAGTAGGAGTTGCAGGTTCGGGATTATCGAATACAAATACAGCAGGTACAACAGCATACTATGTTGAATGTTCAAGAAACGCGGGTTGCCGTGGTGCAGGTACGTTTAAAATTAATGCAAACAATCCTGCCAGTGTTTCAATAACTTCTGATGATGCTGATAACATTATTTGTAATGGAACATCTGTAACCTT